>JAPYWO010000317.1 GCA_028276305.1 Candidatus Thermokryptus sp. | reverse complement strand
TTAAGGTTTTCGCCTTGCAGAACAATTTAAAAGTTCTTCAACCTCAAAATTTGAAAGATCCAAATTTTATAAACGAGCTTAAAAAATTATCTCCCGATTTAATAGTCGTCGTTGCTTTCAGGATACTTCCAAAAGAAGTTTTTTCAATTCCACCACTTGGGACGATTAATGTTCACGCTTCACTTTTGCCGAAGTATAGGGGAGCAGCACCTATAAATTGGGCAATAATCAACGGGGAGAAAGAAACAGGTGTGACGACATTTTTTATAGATGAGAAAGTTGACGCTGGGAATATCATTCTTCAAAAGAAAATTGAAATAGGACAGGATGAAACGGCTGGGGAACTTCACGATAAACTTGCAAAACTTGGAGCAGAAGCGTTGCTTGAAACCGTGAAAATCATCCAAACAGGAAACGTTCAAACAATTAAGCAGGACGAAACGCTTGCAACACCAGCTCCAAAAATCAAGAAGGAGATGTGCCAAGTAAATTGGTATGAAATGAAAGCAGAGCAAGTTCATAATTTCGTTCGTGGACTTTCTCCCAATCCCGGTGCTTTTACATTTTTAAACGGGAAAATTTTGAAAATATACAGAACAAAGCTTGTTGAAAAAATATCTGAAGCTACCACTTTGAAACCGGGGCAAATTATAGTTGATGGAGATTCACTGTTTGCCGTCTGTTCGGATTTAAAGCCAGTTCAAATAATTGAAGTTCAAATTGAGGGGAAGAAGAAATTAAAAAGCGAGGAATTTTTGAGAGGTTATAAACTAAAAACAGGGGACAATTTTGAAGTCATTGAAATAAATGAACTCAGAAAAATTTTGAAGAGGGAGTGATGATATGCTCAATTTGTGGTGTTAAAAATTCAAAATTTGATGTTAAGTGCCGAAATTGTTCCGCTTTCCTTCAAAGTTCGGTAAGGGTTTTGAATTTCTTTGAAATTTTATATTTGCTTTTCTCCAGCCCAAGGATCGCTTTTCACAAGATTATTATCTCCGAGAGAAAAAATTTTGTAGTTTTGCTCATCTACCTTTTTGGTGTGTATTTGTCAGTTGATATATTCTACTTGCTTCACGCAGGGGAAAAGTTTGATAATTTAATTTCGTTGATGTTTATTATTTTCGCTATTGGGTCAGTTGTTGGGTCAATCTTTGTTCTCTGTATTTCGCTTGTGTTAAAGTTGCTTTTTAAATTTAGTGATGAAAAACCTAATTTTAAATCACTTTTTGCGCTTTTATCATATATAACTGCGCCGATGTCTATATCAATTTCGTTTCTTCTGCCAGCGAAACTTTCAGTGTTCGGGATTTACTATTTCACGGAAACACCAAAACCTTACGATTTAAAACCGATCCCATTCTATATTTTTGCCTTGATTGATTTAATCCTGAAACTTTACTCGTTATCGCTTTTATTTATAGCGATAAATTATATAACCGAAAGTTTGCCAAAGGCGGTTTTCTTTATGGTTTTAACTTCAATTTGTATGGTCGTTTTATTAAATTTATTAACAGAAGCAACGAATTTGCTTCTTTTCAATTGAGCTTCAAAAGCACATTTTAAAAATCAAAATTGGGAGAAAAAAATGAAGAAAAAAATCAACGCAGTACAGTTTGGTTTAGGTCCGATAGGACAACTTTGCGCTAAAACAATTTTACAAAAGCACAATGAAAGAATCAATCTCGTTGGCGCTGTTGATATTGATCCGTCAAAGGTCGGAAAGGAATTAGGTGAACTTCTTGGGCTTGGTGAAACTGGGATCAAAGTTGAAAGCGATATCAAAAACATTTTGAAGAAGAAAAAGGTTGATTTGGTTTTTCACACTACAACATCCTTTATGAGCGATGTTAGAAAACAGCTTATTGATTTGATAAAGTTAAAGTTGAACATAGTTTCTTCAACCGAGGAATTATTTTTCCCGTGGTATAGAAACCGTGAGATTGCAGAGGAAATTGACAATCTTGCGAAAAAATTTAAAGTTAGAGTACTTGGCACTGGTGTAAATCCAGGTTTTGTTATGGATGTTTTACCATCTGTTTTAACGCAGGTTTGCACGAGCGTTAAAAGAATAAGGGTTGAGAGAGTTGTAAATGCGTCAAAAAGGCGTTTGCCACTTCAACTTAAAATTGGAGCTGGGCTTAAGGTAAGCGAATTCAAGGAAAAAAAGGCAACTGGTAGATTTGGTCATATTGGACTTGTGGAATCGCTTCAGTTTCTTGCTTATGTTCTTAACATTCAACTTGATGAGATTAAAGAGGAGCTTAATCCAATTGTAACATATAAAAACTTGCGGACGGATTACCTTACAATTCAGAAAGGAAGGGTTGCTGGTATACATCATAGAGCTATCGGCTTTAAAGATGGCAGTGAGGTTATAGAACTTGATTTAAAGATGTTCATTGGGGATCACAAAGATTATGACGCAGTTTACATAGATGGTGAACCGCCGATAAAAATGAAAATTTTAAATGGTGTTTTTGGTGATACAGCAACAGTTGGAAGTTTAATAAATTGTGGATATTTAATTTTCAATGCCAAACCAGGGCTATTGACCATGGCAGATATTGGCTTGCCACATGGATTTTTCAGTCAAAAATAAATTAGGATTTTAAGTTGGCGTACGAGTTTGTTCTATCAAAATGGTTTAAACTTGGAAATGAGCTGAAAACTCATATAGTTTTAAATCCTTATGCAGGGAGATGGAAAGGCGCTAAACTATATCAAAAAATCCTTCAGTATGCGAGGGCGATAAAATATCTTGAAAGATTTCAACTAACAACGGCGCCAGGTGAGGCAATTCAAATAGCAAAAGAGACGAAGGCAGAGCTTATCGTAGCAGCTGGAGGCGATGGAACAGTAAATGAAGTTGTCAACGGAATTCTTCAAAGTGG
>JAPYWO010000315.1 GCA_028276305.1 Candidatus Thermokryptus sp. | reverse complement strand
GGGTGTGCTATTTTTACCGCCCACCTCACCTATTTCTCCACCAACGGAAATTTCAATACCTTGAGGTTGAAGTTTTCTTATGTATTCAGTCATTTCAACCGCAACTTCATAATTTGGGCGTTGTTGCTCATCAAGCGTTGGCTTACTCAAATCAACAAGCGTTGAACTATCAATGTCAATGTTATAAAAATCAGCTTCAATTTCCTCCCTAACAAGCTCTTTCAATGAATTGATCTCTTTTTCCGGGTCCTCTTTATATTTTTTTGCGCTTACTTGAACATGGTCTCCTTGAATGAAAACGGGTCCTTGATAACCCTCTTTTATACAAGCGGACAAAACGCAAGCGGTATATTCACTCGGTCTTTGGAATGTGTAGCCGATTTCGGACTTGGCTATCTCAAAGATAAAAGCTCCGACATTATGCTTTTTCACTGCCCTTACATAAGCCCGAGCCACATCGTATGTTAATCCTCTTATATTTACCGCTGGAACCGTAAACCCGCCAACTTCGCCTCTCCCCATCGCCTCATAAAACGGCTGTATTGATGAAGGCACTATCCCAAGTTTACGAGCGATTTTCCTTATCAAATTGCGAATTTCCATCTTCAAATTTTCATCGGGATTAAAAACAGCGTTATAAACAAGCTCATCAATTGCCTTCTCTCGTAATTTCACAGGGTCAAGGACATTGACATCGCCATTGAACTCAACGATACCATTGAGATAATTTTTCAATTCAATTGAATCTTTGAACATATACCGCACCTCCCTTTGTGTTTAAATTTTTCCAAATTTGTTTTTTCAAATTTTTTTGTTTAAATTTTCAATGTAATTTACAAAAGATTCGCAATCTTTTCAAGCGACAATTCAATTATGTCCGCAAAACAAAGACAAATAATTGCAAAAGACCACAAAACTTAGGCATTTCCTCTCACCTCTTTTCCCCGCGACAAATTCAATTTCTTTTATAACTCCAAAATCAAAAACTTTTTAAGGAGGTTTTATGCCAAGGACAAAAGTCATCATCATGGGAGCAGCCGGTCGTGACTTCCACAATTTCAATATGTTTTACAGAGATAATGAAAATTATGAAGTCGTCGCCTTTACCGCAACACAAATCCCAAACATTGAAAATAGAAAATACCCACCCGAACTCGCCGGCAAACTCTATCCAAAGGGAATTTTGATCTATCCCGAGGAAAAGCTTGAGGAATTGATCAAAAAATTTAAAGTTGACGAAGTTGTATTTTCATATTCCGATGTATCACATCAATATGTCATGGAGAGGGCGTCAAGGGTAATTTCCGCAGGGGCAAGTTTTAGATTGCTTGGTTTAAATCAAACAATGCTTGAAAGTAAAGTTCCAGTTGTGGCTGTTGTAGCAGTAAGGACTGGCTGTGGAAAGAGCCAAACATCAAGAAAGGTCGCAAAATTGTTAAGAGGAATGGGTCTGAGGGTTGTCGTCGTAAGACATCCAATGCCTTATGGAGATTTGAGAAAACAAGTGGTACAAAGATTCGCATCAATTGAAGATATGATACGACAAAACTGCACAATTGAGGAAATGGAAGAGTATGAACCGCACATTGTAAACGGTGGGGTAGTTTATGCGGGTGTTGATTACGAAAAAATCCTCCGCCAAGCGGAAAGCGAAGCTGATGTTATAGTTTGGGATGGTGGAAATAACGATATGCCATTTTTCAGACCAAACTTAACCATTGTGGTAACCGATCCACACAGACCAGGTCATGAATTAACTTACTACCCCGGCAGTTCAAATTTAAGAATTGCCGATGTAGTTGTCATAAACAAGGTTGACTCTGCAAGACCCGAGGATGTTGAAACTGTGCGGAAAAATATAAGGGAGGTTAACCCGAAAGCAATAATAGTTGAGTCAGCGTCACCAATTTTTGTTGAAGATGGTGCGTTGATACGAGGTAAAAGAGCCCTTGCGGTTGAAGACGGTCCAACACTTACTCACGGAGAGATGAGTTATGGCGCAGCGGTTTTAGCCGCGAGGAAATTCGGGGCAAAGGAACTAGTTGACCCCCGTGATTATGCTGTTGGTTCAATAAAAGAGACATTCAAAAAATACCCGCAGATAAAAGATTTGCTCCCAGCGGTTGGTTATGGGAAAGAACAAATAAAAGAACTTGAAAAAACTATCAACAGAACACCAGCGGATATAGTTATAATTGGAACTCCAATTGACTTGAGAAGGATTTTGAAAATGAACAAGCCAAGTGTACGGGTTAGATATGAACTTCAAGAAATAGGCAAGCCAGATCTTCAAGACATACTTGAGGAATTCGTCAAAAAGAACATCAAAAAATAAACTTGGTAAATTATATGCGAAACAAAGATTTTATCTCAATTCATGATTTAACGATTGAAGAAGTCCATCGGATTTTTGAGTTGACTAAGGAGATGAAGTCAAATCCAAAAAAATTTTCAAAATCGCTTGAAGGCAAAATCCTTGCTCTAATTTTTGAAAAGCCATCGTTGAGAACACGGGTAAGTTTTGAAGTTGGAATTCGTCAACTTGGTGGCGATGCGATTTATCTTGCTCCATCAGATATTCAAATGGGAAAAAGGGAATCAGTTTATGATGTTGGTAAAACGCTTGAGAGAATGGTTGACGCAATTATGATAAGAACATTTGCGCATGAAATCGTCCTTGAACTTGCAAGGGCAGTTAAAATCCCGGTCATAAATGGTCTTACGGATCTCCTCCATCCGTGTCAAGCTATGGCTGACTACTTCACAATGATTGAAAAGAAGGGCGACTTAAAAAAATTAAAGGTTGTCTTCATCGGTGATGGAAATAATGTTTGTCATTCATTGATGTTTGGTGCTGCAAAACTCGGTGTAAATTTCTGGGCTGTCACGCCAAAAGGTTACGAGCC
>JAPYWO010000314.1 GCA_028276305.1 Candidatus Thermokryptus sp. | reverse complement strand
GAATTTAAATGTTTACTCGTCGGTGATGGTTCAGTCAATTGGTTTGGGCAACTTAAAGCAATAGCAAGGGATAAATTAGTTGACACAATTACGATTGAAACCCATTATCTACCCTTGGTTGACTCAACAATTGAAAATCTGAAAAGAATTAAAGCAATTTTAAAAGCGATTGAGGAAATTGAAAGATGAAAAAGGTAAATGTAGCTCTTGTGGGTGTGGGAGGTCACGGGACGACGATAAGAAAAGCTGTCAAAATGTGCCCCGATATAAATGTCATCGCCATATACGATATAAATGAAACCCTACTTGAAGAAGCGTCTAAAGAATTTAATTGTGAAAAATTTTCAAATTACGAACAACTCTTTGAACTCAGCGATTTAAACGCTCTAATTATTGCAACGCCAAATCACCTACACTTTGAACAGGCTTATAAAGCATTAAAAAATGGTAAGCATGTATTCGTTGAAAAGCCGATCACGGTTAAAGTTGAAGAAGCAAAAAAACTTGTGAAATTGGCAAGTTCAAAAAATTTAATCCTACAGGTTGGACATAACACAAGAAAACGAAAGGTCTTTAGGAAAGCGAAGGAAATCCTGGAAAGCAAAGAACTTGGTGAAATCGTATCTTTTGAAGCTAACATATCTATGAGAACTGGACTTGGTCTTTTCCCAAAATGGAAAATGGACAAGCGAAAATGTCCTCTTTTACCAATGACACAACTCGGGATTCATTTCATTGATGTTGTTCATTACCTATTTGGAGAAATATCCGAGGTATTCGCCACCGCAAGAAAATCTATTTTAAAAGTTGAGGATACTGTAATTGCAACACTTAAACTCAAGTCGGGCGTAATAGGCGCACTTTCAAGCTCTTATGTCAGTGGAGATGCTTACGAACTAAAAATCTACGGGACAAATGGCTTTGTCATCTGTTATCTTAACAGAATTGAAATTTGGAAAGCCAATGAAAATAAACCAATGATTTTAAATTTACCTGAGGACATTGAAAGCTATGTTGAAGAAATAAAGGAATTCTCCGACTGCATAATACAAGGAAAAAACCCAGAGGTTGACGGCTATGTCGGCTTAAAAAATTTAAAAGTGATTGAAGCGATGATTGAATCAATAGATAAAAAAACTGTGATAAAGGTATGACAATTTTTCTTTTAACCTTTGCCCTTTTAATTCAATTCCTAAATCAAGGAGAAAGTCATGCATATGAATTTGAATTACGCAGGGAAAGGATTTTAAAGTTTTACACCGACTCGGTTCAATTGGGTAAAGATAAAATTGACCTATTTATTTTAACCGCCAAAATGAAATTCACGGATAAAATTGACCCCTTTTTGCCTTACCTTGACTCACTTATCCAAAACCCCGGGGTAGGTGATATGTTTTTCGCTTATCAATTGATGGGACTTTATCTTCATTGTAAGGAAAAACTTCCGCCAAAATATCGGGAAAAAATAAAAAATGTTTTTAGGGAAAGGGGTTTCTACCGTGGAGATACGGAAAATCATTGGCTGATGTATTATATAGCGTGGTACCTTGTCTCGCAAGAATGGAAAAATGAAGTTTGGTCAAACTTAAAAACCTCAGATGAAAACTTCAGCGAAGCGAGAGAATATATTAAATTCTGGGTTGATGAAACCGCTTCATTCGGTCAAATGGAGTTTGACTCGCCAACTTATATAATTACCTTTGTTCCTCCGCTCTGCATACTTTACGATTTCGCCCAAGATACATTGATGAAGAAAAGAGCCCAAATGATGCTTGAATATCTACTTGTTGACTATGCAGCTGAATACCTTAATGGTTGCTACTGTGGGGGTCATAGCAGGGACTACCCAGAATTTGCAGTTAATCCCATTCAAGCACAGTCACAAGCCATTGGATATCTTTATTTTGGAGAGACGGATTTCTATCCCAAATTTAAAGAAAGAAGCCCTGTCATCTTTTGTGCATTGAGCAAATTCCGACTCCCGGATTTAATTTACTATATTGCTACCGATAGGGGTTTTCCATATGAGCACAGGGAGAGGAAAAGGGTTAGAAATGTAATTAGATACGGGAGGGAGAGAAATCCGGCGGTTTATAAATACACCTATATGACGAAAGATTACTGCATTGGGAGTTTACAGGGTGGCATATTACAGCCGATACAACAACACACTTGGGATATAACATTTTCAAACGGTGCAACTGTTTTCTCGGTTCACCCTTATTTTTCTGAATATGAACTCGGAATGTTCTTCCCTGAAGAAGTCAAGATATTGCCTGAGCTTGTTGACAGGGCTCACAGGGTATATAGAAATCCGGACAAGTGGACATCGTCATCTCCATATGAGAGGATATTTCAGTATAGAGGTAGTTTGATAGCTTTATATGGACTTGGCGAGATGAGAGAGGGTGAAAGGTATAGACAGGTTAACATTTTCATTCCGAGGGGGGTTGATGAGTTTGAGATGGATACACTTGGTTGGATTGTTGGGAGGGTTGGGGATGGGTATTTTGGGATTAGGGTAGTTGGTGGGATATATGATTTTGTAGCTGAGCAGATGTGCTACAGGGTTAGGGTTTATGGGGATAGGGTTTGCGTTATAGTTGAGGCGGGGAGTAGGGATGAGTTTGGGGATTTTGATGTGTTCAGGAGTAAGTTAAAGGGAGCAAGTTTTGAATTTGACATTAATAGGTTTGAGTTAAGATACAGGGGCATAAGGGGTTTTGAGATGAGGTTTGATTACTTTGGTGGAAGATATATTGATGGGGTTGAATATAGGCTTGATTGGGGTTTGTTTGAGGGGCAGTTTGTAAGGTCTGAATTGAAAAGCAAAGTCATTGAAATAAATTACAAAGGCAAAAAAAGAATCCTTGACTTCAATAAATTAGAAATAAATGAAAAATGAAAATGAAAA
>JAPYWO010000313.1 GCA_028276305.1 Candidatus Thermokryptus sp. | reverse complement strand
GCCGTTATCGCCTCGCGAATCTTCCTCGTGATTGAAAGCTCTTGCGATAAATAAAGATTCCTTGCAAGTTGTTGTGTTATAGTGCTCGCACCCTCACGAATCCTGAAGCTCAAGATGTTTTTAACCATCGCCTTCAAAACCCTGTCAAGGTCTATACCCCAATGCCTATAAAACTTCCTGTCCTCTGTTGCTATCAAAGCGTTTATCAAGTTCTTCGGTATGCTATCAATCGGCGTATAAGCCCTTTGCTTGATATAAAACTGACCGAGCAATTCCCCATCGTAAGAATAAACCTTAGTGGCAAGTTCAGGGGTTGGATTTTCAAGTTGCTGTAAAGATGGAAGCCCAACAGCAAGATAAACAATATAAGCGGAGAACAAAACAGCAAGCGAAATCACAACGATATTTCTTATCTGCTTCCTGCGTTTTAAAACTTTCAAAATTTTCAACCTATAATCTGGATCGTTGAAGTATCTCTCTTTGTCAATTTCACTTCTGAAGTAATTTCTTAACTTCATCGCTTGTGAATTCCCATTTTTTTATCACAAATTCTGTCTCAAAAAATCCATATGTGAAGTTCCAAAGCCAATCACCTATATTTACATAATAACCATCTCCGAGCTTTTTTATCCCGGGCTTATGAAGATGTCCCATGACGACATAGTCAAAACCATCTTCTATTTTCCCCTGCGCAAATTCAACCATGCTTTTCTCCTCACGAAGCCGATTTTCACTAACTGAAGCTCTATTTGTTGAATACTCTCGGCTTTTCCTTGAAAATGCGCTCGCAAGCTTAAGACCTAAATCGGGATGAAGCAAAGAGTAAAGAAAGATGCTTGTCCCATTTCTGAAAATTTTCTTCAGCACCCTGTATCCGATATCATCCTTTGAAAGTCCATCACCGTGGATGATGTAAAACTTTTTCCCATTTAACTCAACTTTCAAATCGTCTTTAAAAACCTTTATCCCTATCTCGTCCTCAAAATAATTTCTAACCCAGAAATCGTGATTCCCGAGGACATAATAAACCTCCACTCCTGAATCAACAAGTTCAGCGAGTTTACCAAGCACTCTGACAAATCCCTTAGGCACAGCAAGTTTATACTCAAACCACACATCAAAGAAATCACCGACTATAAAAAGTTTTCCCGAACTTTGACCGACCATATCAAAGAAACGAAGTAGTTCAATTTCCTTTGCGCGCTCGCTTTCCTTTGTTCCGTGCCCGAGATGAACATCAGATATAAAAAAAACTTTATCCAACTTCACCGAAAAAATTTAATTTGCAAGCTCTTTAACTTTAATCTGGTTTAATGCTGCTTGTAATGTATTTTTCATCAACATTGCGATAGTCATCGGACCAACTCCACCCGGGACTGGAGTTATAGCACCGGCGACTTCAAAAGCGGATTCAAAATGAACATCACCAACGATTCTATAGCCCTTCTCAGCATTTGGGTCATCAATTCTATTGACACCAACATCAATCACAACAGCACCCGGTTTTATCATATCTCCTCTTATAAATTCAGGTTTTCCCATTGCGACGATTAAAATATCCGCTTGACGCGTGAAATAAGCGATGTCTCTCGTTCCAGTGTGGCAAACTGTGACAGTCGCATTAGCCCAGTCCCTCTTCTGAAGAAGTATATTCGCTATCGGTTTTCCAACTATATTACTTCTTCCAACGACGACGACATGCTTTCCCGAAGGATTGATATCACTCCTTTTTAAAAGCTCCTGTATCCCTGCGGGTGTACAAGGAAGATATGTGTCAAGTCCAATGACAAGCTTTCCGACATTTACAGGATGAAAACCATCAACATCTTTTATCGGATCAATCGCTTGAAGAACTTTTTGTTCATCAATGTGCGCAGGTAAGGGAAGTTGAACGAGGATTCCGTGAATTTTTGAATCATTGTTCAACGCCTTGATTTTTTCAATTAATTCATCCTCGGTCGTTTGAGCTGGCAACTTAATCGTCACGGAATAAAACCCGAGCTCTTCACAAGCCTTACCCTTCATATTGACATAAACTTGCGATGCGGGATTATCACCTACAAGTATAAAAGCAAGCCCGGGGACAATTCCTGTTTTGTTGAAAAGTGCTTCTTTTTTTTGTTTGACTTCTTTTTTGATCTCTTCAGAGATTTTCCTCCCATTGATTATTTGTGCTGGCATTTTGAAGTGCCCCCTCGTTTATTGTTTTATTGAACTCGGGATAAATTACGCTTTCAATTTTAAGCGCCTTTCCTGTTTCAGCATCAATTGAAATTAAAACAGCTGAAAATTTAACATCATTTTGGGCGACTTCATACTTATGAGGCGTCTGGTAAAGAAATCTCAAAATTGAGCTTCTCTTCTCCATCCCGATAACAGAGTCATAAGGACCGGTCATTCCGATGTCGGTTATATAGGCGGTCCCACCTGGGAGAATTCTACCATCAGCTGTGGGGATATGTGTGTGCGTTCCAACGACTGCGCTCACCCTTCCATCAAGATACCAACCCATTGCCATTTTTTCAGCGGTCGCATCAGCATGCATGTCAACGATGATAATTTTCGTCTCCTTTGAAATTTTAGCAAGTGCCATTTCAGCTGTTCTAAACGGACAATCAATCGGGTAAAGGAAAATCCGCCCTTGTAGATTTATAACAGCGATCTTAACATTTCTACTTGGCAGGTTATACACGACATAACCCTTACCATATGTACCCTTTGGATAGTTAAGGGGTCGCAAGATATTTGGCTCATTTATCAAGTAATCCTTGACAAACTGCAATTTATCCCAAACATGATTTCCAGTGGTTATGACATTTACGCCCGCTTTAAAAAGTCGCTGTGCTGTTTCTGGGGTTATACCTTTGCCATCGGCGACATTTTCACCATTGGCGATACAAAAATCAACATTATACATCTTTTTGA
>JAPYWO010000379.1 GCA_028276305.1 Candidatus Thermokryptus sp. | reverse complement strand
GACGACCCTTCTCTTTCGTGAAAGCTCATCCCAGCGTTTTAATGTTTCAGGGTAAGGTCCGTTTAAAGATTTTAATGGGTGAATAAATCTGCGAAATTTATTTTCCTGTGTTAATCCCTCAACCCACTCCGACATATGGTTCCATATTTCAATCCCTGTAAATCCGTCAACATCCCAAGCGTTCCAAGGGTAGGGAGGATATTCGGGGAAACTATTTCTCCTTTCATCTGGATGTGCTATTATGCCAAGCCCGTTTAAATTTTTTATCTTCTCAACATATTCTCTTGCTGATTTATTCGGGTAGAAAACTTCATCAACCCCGAAAACAAGATAATGGTTTTTATCATCTGGGTCGTTCAATTCGTAGCCGATGATTATCATCGTATCGCCGTACCAACCTTCATATCCGTCGTATTTCGGTTGCAAAGTATTGTGATCCGTCATCATCACAAAATCAAGACCAAGTTCGCTGGCGGATTTTGCTATTTCAGGTATTGTTCCAGTCCCATCTGAATAAATTGAATGGACATGGATAACACCGATGTATTCAAACATTCAAATTTTCAATTGGTTTATAATTAGTTATTTTTGGCTGACATATTTCTCAAGCAAGATGTTTTTCTCAACGATGTCATCTGTTTTAACGATTTCAACCCCTTCGGCTTTCCACTTTTCAATTAGTTGTTTTCCTCTTTCTTCGTAGATTGGTTTTGCAGCGTCTTCAACGAGATAAATTTTATATTTTTTCCTTTTCAAGAAACCTTCAATCGCATAAGCATCGCATACATCAAGGGCAACGCCAAAAACGACAATTTCCTTCGGATTTATGATTTCAAGCACTGGATCAACATTTGGATTTGAAAAGACATCAAACTTTTGTTTTCTGAAAATTATCTCACCGGTGTGATTTTTAATCATCTCCTCAAGTTCCTTCTCGGAGTATTTCATGCTGTCAATCCACAGAGGATTCAATGGTTTAGTTGCGTCAATCCGTTCCCATCCGGGCGTTCCCTGCAGGCAATGCGGTGGAAATGTATTTAAATAATCGGGATTGTCGGAGATTTCTTCATCGCTTAGCGTGTGATAGTCGGCTGAGCCCATGATTTGGATATTGTTTTTCCTTGCGTAATCGTAAAGCTTCTTCAAGTTCGGTATAATCTCCTCAGCGTTGGGGACATATAGTTTGCCATCTTTCATCATGAAATCGTATTGTGTATCAACATCCCAGAAAATTATTTCTCTGATCATGGCGCACCTCCGTATTTTTTTCTTCAAAAATTAAAAACAAACGATTGAGTTTCTATGTTTCTCTCACGATTTCATCCTCATTCCGTGTTCTTCACGGTCAAGTATCCAGCCAGCAAGTTTTCCTTCGTTTATCGTTTTGAAGTCCTCCCAGTATTCTCTTGTCCTTACATATCTTGAGCTCGTATCGGTAGAGGGGATTGAGTTAACTTCTTCCATTATCTTTTGAAATCTTTTCTTCCAAATCTCCATATTTTCTGGTCTTAAATCAACCCAGCCATCATAAGCCCATTGATTGATTTTTTCCGGTGTGATTTCCACTTTGTTTTCGCCTCTATAAGGCGGGATTTTGATTTCGTTACCTCGTATCAAAGTTTCACCGTCAGGCATAAGAATTGGAATTCCGATTGAAATTATTTGCGATCTTAATTTTTTATTTGTCTTGATGATCTCAGCGCATTTCTGACTCATATCTTTTGGATTTTGCTTTGCTGCGTTCTCAATGCTTCCGTAAGCAAGTTTTAGAAGATGCGCCTCATATAAAAGTTTCGTCAACCTTGGTGGTCCAAGAAGTTCAAACGCAACGCTTTCAACCCCATATTTTTGTTCAAGCTCTCTCATCCGTTTCAAGGCGGTCTCTGTGAGAAAACCAGCTCTATATGTCGGTTCAAGAGTTGCATGATCAAGGGCGTTGATTATATCGTGACCGGTGTTCCCGCCTTTAATTTCAAAAACGACTACTTCGGCAATTTCTTCAGGCGTGACATATTCCATTTGCCCTGGGGTTGAAAGCGTTTCAAATTCAGCCCTTGAAAATAGCCCATTCTCGCCAGTATCAATGAAGACGGAACGAAGCGTCTCGTTCAGCTTTTCAAAGTTATCCTCCGTAATTTTCAATTCAATTGTTCCATTTAATTTGAATGCCTTATCAGGTGGGCAATCAATTAGTTCAATCGGTATACCGTGACGCTTGATTTCACCAAAGCCGATCCTCTTCCAAGCTATAGCAGCAGTTGGTTTTATCTCTTTCGTTATAGGGGCATCGGGGGTTCTCCCCATTAAGAAGAGCAAAAGCGTATGAGCTCCAGCTACGGCTGACTTGCTAAGTAAAACCTTAGAAGGTCTTTCCTCGCTATGTGTGTAAGGTATATTCAAACCCATTCCTCCCGTTCCGCTCGTTCCGATTTTGACATATATCTTTGTCCCAACCTCTTGCATTGAGCGATAGAGTATCTGAACATGCCTTATTAATTGCGGAACATAAAGCGTTGCAAGAAGTCGCTCTGTTGCTTCAATTAATTTTTCTTTTTCC
>JAPYWO010000312.1 GCA_028276305.1 Candidatus Thermokryptus sp. | reverse complement strand
GTAGTGAATTTGTGCCGAGACGGTTTGCTCCGTGCACCGAGACGCAAGCGACTTCTCCAGCAGCGTAAAATCCTTCAATTTTCGTCCCTTTGTCATCAATTACAACTTCAGCATCAACATTTGTTGGAATTCCGCCCATTGCGTAGTGTGTTGTCGGTTGAACCGGGATTGGTTCTTTAACAGGGTCAACCCCAAGATAAATCCTTGCAAAGCCAGTTATCTCGGGAAGTTTTTTGTTTATAATCTCTGGTCCGAGATGTGTTAAGTCAAGTAAAAGGTAATGTGTTCCGTCCGGTCCTTCTATACCACGACCTTCTCTTATCTCTGTATACATCGCCCTTGAAATCACATCTCTTGGCGCCAGGTCCTTTATCGTTGGAGCGTATCTTTCCATGAATCTTTCGCCGAGTTTATTCCTTAGAACTCCACCTTCACCTCTTGCAGCTTCTGATACAAGAATTCCCAAGCGCCAAAGTCCCGTCGGATGAAATTGAACAAATTCCATATCTTCAAGCGGGATTCCTCTCCGATATACAATTGCAAATCCATCACCAGTCCCTACTACAGCGTTGGAAGTTATTCTATAGACCCTCCCATATCCGCCAGTGGCAAACATAACTGTTTTAGCGTGAAAGATGTGTATCTCGCCCGTTGGGATTTCAATCGCTACAACTCCTCGGACTATGTTATCTTGGACGATTAAATCAGTTACGAAAAATTCGGGGAAGAATTGCACTCCACGTTTGATGCAGTTTTCATAAAGTGTTTGAAGCATAACATGACCAGTCCTATCAGCTGAGAAGCAAGCTCTTTTTACAGGGATTCTTTCACCAAAGGGATTATTTGGGTCCTTTGGCTTTGTGTGACCACCGAATGGTCTTTGTGCGATGAGCCCTTTTTCATTTCTTGAAAACGGCATTCCCATATGTTCAAGTTCAATTATAGCGCGTATCGCGTCCTGGCACATTATTTCAATTGCATCTTGATCCCCGAGGAAATCGCTCCCTTTAACTGTGTCAAAGAAATGATATTCCCAGGAGTCGTCTTCTTCGTTTCCAAGTGCTGCACACACTCCACCTTGAGCAGTTCCGGTATGCGACCTTGTAGGATAGACCTTTGTTAAAACAGCGCAAGAATAACCTTCGGGGATTTCAAGTGCTGCGCGAAGTCCCGCGCCCCCAGCGCCAACAATTACTGCATCATATTGATGAATCATTTTTTACACCTCTTGAAATTTTGTTTTAAAGTGCTTAAAAACTTAATGCTGTGCTTACACCTAAAACCCAAAAAGCAATCCCAGATATAACTATGATACCGTAAAGTGTAACAGCAACCCAATGTTTCATCTTGAAGTCCCTTAAAATAGACCATATCCCATTTAAACCATGCCATAAACCCAAGGTTATAAATGTCAAATAAAACATCTTCCAATACGCACTTGAAAATCTCATAACCGATTGTTCGTATGAGTGTCCAATTTCAGGTGAGTAGTGCATATAGATATAATGTCCGACCATTGCAAATATCAAAAATATACCTGTTATCCTCTGGAGCAACCACCCAATTGAACCGCTTTTTCTTGAGCCGTAGTATTTGAATGACATTTGAAAAACCTCCAATTTGTTTTAGGTTCTTAAATTCAACCAATTGGGCTGATTTTACCGGCAAATGCTTGATGTATTTCGTGGCTAAATATGAAATAGCCCATCGCAAGAAAAACGATGATTCCGATAATCATTAGATAAGCAAACGCTTTCTTATGATAGAACGCGCCTTTACCGAAGTCAACAAGTACAATCCTTATTCCATTGAGCGTGTGTGCGAGGACAAACGCAAAAAGTAGCCATTCAAGAAACTTAAAAATTGGCTTTTGAAACAAAGCCATTTCCGCGTCAAAAGCCTCTTTGCCTTTTGTTAAAGTTGATAGGGCGTAGATGTGGAGATAAATATAAGCGGTAAGGGCAATCCCTGAAATTCTGTGAATTATCCACGCCCAACCCCCTGATTCTTTTTTGTAGGAGGCGACAAGCTTGAAATAACCTTCTTTCGTTTTTACGGGTTTCATGCAAGTGCTCCGTTAGTTTTGTTTGCTTCGTTCAAAATTTAAAAAAATAAAAAAACAATATCAACTGAAATTTTGAAAAGAAATCGCTTCGTCTTATCTTTAAAAATGGAAAAATTAACGCCATGATAATTATGCCGGAAAGGAAAAAAACTGCAGAAAGAGAAGAGCGCCTCATTTCAATTGTCATACCTTTGTTTAACGAAGTTGAGTCGCTTCCTGAACTTTATCAGCAAATAATTGATGTCGTAAAAGAAAACAAATACAGATACGAAATCATTTTCGTTGACGATGGTTCAGATGATGGTTCACTTGATGTGATTAAAAAAATCAAGCGAGGCGATAGAAATGTCAAATTTATAAGTTTCAGGAGAAATTACGGCAAATCAGCTGCTCTTGCGGTTGGTTTTGAACACGCAAGCGGTGATGTTATAATAACGATGGACGCTGACCTTCAAGATGACCCCCGTGAAATACCAAACCTTTTGAAAAAACTTGACGAGGGCTTTGACCTTGTCTCAGGTTGGAAGAAAAAAAGATACGACCCGATAACAAAAACGATCCCTTCAAGGATTTTCAATTTCGTCGTCTCAACTTTAACTGGGATAAAAATTCACGATTTCAATTGCGGTTTAAAGGCGTATAGAAAAGAAGTTACTCAAGATATAAAAGTTTATGGGGAATTACACAGATATTTGCCTGTCCTTGCTCATTGGGCGGGTTATAAAATAGGCGAGATTGTGGTTCAACATCATCCGAGAAAATATGGTAAAACGAAGTTCGGCATAAGCAGATTTATAAAAGGTTTTCTTGACCTCCTCACCGTTATGTTTACGACAAGATATTTCAAAAGACCATTGCACCTTTTTGGAAG
>JAPYWO010000311.1 GCA_028276305.1 Candidatus Thermokryptus sp. | reverse complement strand
AAGAAAGATTATAGCCAAAAGAATCCCTGCTGAACCGAGATCGGGATAGCTATAAACCGTAAATTGAGCGATGAGCTTCTTCCCAAAAAGTGGCGGAGTAAACGGTTGAACTTTTATCGGAGCATCGGGAGCGAGATTGTGCCCATAGGTGTAAAGCTTGTTGTAAAAATCAATCATTGAAAACAGACCAACATAAATATACATTACGATTAAATCAATCACCGTTGAAATTTTCCCGAGCACGACCGCCCTCAATGTCAAAAGTCCAAGCGCTCCAAAAACGAATGGAAGATAAGTAAACTCTGCGAAATCGCTCTGCGAAAGTGGTTTCATCCCGATGTAATGATTCAAAGTGTTAATCTCTCTTAAATCATCCCTGCCAGCCGTCTTCCCACCTTCAAGTTTGTAAGAGTAAATGTAAAGTTTCAATCCATCTGGATAAAAAGTTGCAAAAAACTGCATCCTCCACAAAGGGAAAAGAAATGTCAAAACAACGGAAAGCGAAGCAATAAAGGTGAAGATTCTTGATTTTAGGTTAAGTGGAGTGTCTTGAAGCTTTTCCCATTTTTCAAGTAGCGTGCTCATTTTTATCACCCTTTTAAATTTTTTAAATAAACCCGGGGCAAAAAGCCCCGGGCATTTTGTTTTACTTCATCGCCGTAGCTCCGCCCTTCGGCTTAACAAGCAAATAACCCTGCATCTCTTGATGCAAAGCGGAGCAGAAGTTTGTGCAATAGAACGGGAACACACCCGGCTTGTTCGCAACAAATTCAATCGTCTTCGTCTCGCCTGGGTCAACAACTACATTTATATTGTATTCGCAAATAGCAAACCCGTGAAGTTCATCGGTTGTCTGTTCAATGTTTGTCAAGTGAATTATAACTTTATCTCCCTGATTAACTTCAATTTTCCACGGCTGGAACCTTGACCTTACAGCTATCATCCAAACCTCAACCGTGTTCCCTTTTCTTACAACTTTTGCATCTTTCTCATCCCAAATAGCATTCGGATTCTTATTATCAATGCCTTTTTGATAAACTTCAATTACTTTGTCTTTAAGTTTGTCAGCCCTTATCGCCTGCGCATAGTGTGGTTCTGGCTCAGTGAATGCGTCATATAGCAATCTCATCTTCTCACCTGTTATGTCAATCAACTGCGATGCCTCCGGTTGAGATGGTCCTACGGAGAGATGCCTACCGTGTGAAAGCTTATTCAAAGCAATGACATACTTTCCGGCTGGGTGTTTCGTATCTCCCTCCGGGACACAGAGATGTCCGATGTTGTAAGCAATCGGTATCTTATCAACAACTTCCCAAGTCCCGAGTTTCCACTTTGCTATAGCGCTCTCAACGAAAAGCGATGTATAAGCATAACCCTTGTCGTCAAATTGTGTATGAAGTGGTCCAAGACCGACTGGAACCTCTGCCTCACGAACGCTCTCATATCTCAATACAGGGATACCATCTTCTTCACCCACAAAGTCCTTATTTTCAATCGCCTTGAGCATCTTTTCAAAGTTATAAACCGTTGTTATGCTTTGAAGTTTTCCACTTCCGACGATCCACTTGCCATCTGGGCTGACATCAACACCGTGCGGTGATTTTGCACACGGCAACAGATAAACAACGCCCGGGGCTTCCTTCGGGTCAATTACTCTAACACCGTTTATAATTTTATACTTCCCCGCTTTGAGATATTCCTCCGCTTTCTTCCAATTCACAGCTGCTATGTAATCTCTGTCGTTCTGCGACGCCGTTATCTCAAGTATTCCAGTTGCTCTCTCAGAGTTATAGCAAGTCCAGAAAACCCAGCCATGGCTTGGTCCCTTTCCAGCATCACCAAGGTCAAAATTAAATGGTGGCATCAAAACTTGAAATCCATGCTTTTCATCCATCCTCATCTCTCCCGTCTTTGGATCAATCTCAACAAGCGCAACTATGCCGTGATATTTTTTGGCATACTCTTCAACCGGAACATATGTCCCCTTCGGAATCGGAACTGAAAACCTCGTCGCAATCGTGACATATTCTGTATTCTCAGTTACAAATGTAGAACCATGATTACCTGAAAGATTTGGGATTGGTCCAAGTATTTGTTTAACTTTGAAATCCCTGAGGTCAATTCTCGCTATTCGGTTATTTGCGTTGTCATTGATGAAAAGCCATCTTCCGTCATAATCGCCGTTTGTCTCGCTTAAAGCTGGATGGTGCGCATCTCCCCAAGTGTAACCACCAAGCATTTCCTTTGTTTCTTTATCAAATCCATAACCCGTTGATGGATAAGGCGTGAAAACAGGAATGGTTGCGATGTGACGCATTGATGGAATCCCAGCGACAAATATCTGACCTGAGTGTCCACCTGAATAGAAAAGATAAAATTCATCAAGGTCCCCAGGCGAGACATAAGTTGCAAGCGCTGCTTCCGCAACCTCAGATTTTACTGCTTCTTTCCCCGGTTTACAGCTATGGAAGACGAGCGCAACTGTGATGAAGACGATTAAAATTCCGAGTGCGATTTGAATTTGCCTTTTCATGGCTTCTACCTCCTTTGGTTTTTAAGGTTTTGATGCGAGTTTTTGTTTGCGATATTTTTCATACGCTTTAATTAAAAGTTCAACAACTTGCGCCTTTTCCGAATCCGTTAACATAATTTGACTTCCAAGAACAATTGACATCGTCCCGGTTGGTTCTTTAAGAAAGTTTTCAAGTGTTTTGCCGAATCTGCTTGGAACATCTTCAACAGCATTGCTGAGGTCTGGTCCGATTTTAGCAGCTGATTCAATCCCGAAAACGGAAATAGAATGGCAAACGAAACATCCCTTATTCACGAAGAAAGCTCCCTCTCCCTCGCGCATTTGTCTTTCCTTTTCAATCTCCTCAGGTGTTGGAAGATCAGCAAGTGCGGTTTCCGACTGTGGATAATACTGCGGTGGAAGATTCAC
>JAPYWO010000310.1 GCA_028276305.1 Candidatus Thermokryptus sp. | reverse complement strand
CTGATGATTTTTATGTTCTTTTGACACCCGATGTTTATGTTGATATGGCGATAGGTCGCTTGCCTGTTCAAAAGCAAGATGAGGCGGAAGCGGTAGTGAATAAAATTATCCAGTATGAAACTGGAAAGGATTTTGAAAACTGGAGAAACATCGTTTTGTTTGCTGCTGATGATGGTATGGTCTCTGGCAGTGATTATGACGGGACAATTCATACATATCAAAGCGAAACCCTCTCAAATTATTATACCCCGGAATTTGTTGATAAAAGGAAACTCTATCTTGTCGCTTATCCGACGGTTTATACTTCCGTCGGTCGTAGAAAGCCAGACGCTGCGAGGGCGCTTGTTGATTATATAAATCGTGGTTGCGTCATCGTTAACTGGATAGGTCATGGGAATCCTTTCGTTTGGGCGCATGAAAGGGTTTTTGAGTTCGGTTATACAATTCAGAATTTGAGAAATGGAAACAGAACACCTTTTATAGTCGCAGCGACATGTGACTTTGCAAGGTTTGATAATCCGAAAACGCAGAGTTCTGCTGAGGTTTTATTGCTTTTGAAAGATGCTGGTGCCATTGGCGTGCTTTCATCAACTCGTCTTGTCTATTCTGGCGATAATGCTGTCTTCAATTATAAATTTTTCGCTGAGTTGTTCAAACAAACTGATGAGTACAAAACATCAACGCTTGGAGAGGCGGTTTTCAGAGTTAAACAGGTTCAGACATCGCTCAATGATAGAAAATTTATCTTGCTTGGCGACCCGGCAACACGACTTGCAATTCCGAGATATTCCGCGGAGATTGACTCAATAAATGGATTGAGCCCAAAACAGCAAACGGTTCAACTAAAAGCTCTTGGCAAAGTTAAATTCGCTGGTGGTTCGTTTAAAAACAATCAAGTTAAAATTGAGTTGTCCGGAAAAGTTGAACTTATACTTTTTGATGCGCAGAAAAATTTAAGTTACACTGACGAAATGGGAACAAGGTTTAACTTCATAGATCAAGGGAATTTGCTTTTCAAAGGCGAGTATACGCTTGACAAAGGGCGTTTCTATGGAGAATTCATCATCCCGAAAGATATTTCATTTTCAAATTCAAAGTCAAAAGTTTTGGCTTATTATTATGGAGATGGTGTAGATGGCATCGGATATACGACAAATGTAATCATCAATGGCATAGATTCAAACTTTACAATTGACAGAGTTGGTCCAGAAATTGAAGTTTATTTGAACAATAAAAGTTTTAGGTCTGGTGATGTTGTTGCGAATGAACCGACGCTAATCGTTGAAATTTCAGATGAAAGCGGGATTAACATTTCAACTTCTGCGATAGGACATAGAATTGAGGCATTTATTGATGACAATCCGACGGGAATTGACTTGACGGGGTTTTACAAATCAGAACTTGACGATTATAAAAAGGGGAAGGTGATTTACAAACTCCCAAAGTTATCGCCCGGGAAACATAGTTTAAAAGTCAGGGCTTGGGATGTTTTTAATAACTCATCGGTCAAGGAGATAAAGTTTAATGTCGTTGAAGGTGTTGATTTCGCTATTTTCAATGTGTTTAACTATCCAAATCCATTTTCCGAAAAAACGTATTTTACTTTTCAAAAGGTTGGGACTGAGGAGGAAACGCCAGTTGATGTTGAGATAAAGGTTTATACTTTGAGCGGTAAACTTATAAGTAGAATTGAAAGGTTTGGGCTTACTGGAAATTTCATCGCTATTGAATGGGATGGGCGCGATATGGATGGAGATGAAATCGCAAACGGGGTGTACATTTATAAAGTCGTTGTGAAGACATTTGACGGTTCAAAGAGAGCTGAATCAATTGGGAAGCTTGTTGTGATGCGATAAGATTTGTTTTTTGTCCAAATTTGTTATATTTAAAACAAAAAGAGGAGAGTCACTGAAATAGTTTTACGGCTTTTGTAAAACAAAAAATCAAGGAGGTAAATAAAAATGTTAATCAGAGGCATCGTAAAGTCGCTCGTTTTATCAGCAATCTTTACGTTTTCGCTTGTTGGAATATCTTACGCTCAAGGAGGAGATGCTGCAGTTCCATTTCTTTTAATAGCACCTGATTCAAGAGCTGGTGCAATGGGTGAAACTGGTGTAGCGTTGGCTGACAATGCAAATGCGATTTTTTGGAATCCGGCTGGTCTTGCTTTTCAAAAGGGAACTGAGATAAGCTTTACACATGCGAAATGGCTTCCGCAATTCAGTTCAGACCTTTCGTATGAGTATTTAACTGCGAAACATCACATTGAGGCGATAGATGCAACAGTTGGTGCTAACATAACCTTTTTCAATCTCGGTTCGTTTGAGCGAAGAGATGAGAACAATACATATCTTGGGACATTTAAAGCATTTGAGTATGCTGTTGCTGTTGGTTATGCTATGAAGGTTGCGAGTAATTTGGGCTTGGGTTTGAACTTGCGTTTTATCCATAGTCAACTTGCCCCATTTGGCACTGCGGAAGAACAAGGTAGGGGTGTCGCAAATGGCGTGAGCTTTGATATAGGAGTTCTTTTCAGGGAACAGGTTTTCGGAAGACGAGTTGGAGTTGGTTTAAATCTTTCAAATCTTGGTCCGATGATTCACTATATTGATAAAGAACAAGCTGACCCATTGCCAACACACCTTAGATTTGGTTTTGCATTTGATGTAATTCAGACGAAGTACAATGATTTTACAGTGGCGGTTGACTTTGGAAGGGTTCTCGTAAGGAGATACCCGGGTACGGGGAGAAAACCCGACCCACTTCCAAAATCGTTGATAACAGCGTGGAATGAAGAAGCAAGTTTGAGAAAGGTGACAACTGGAGTCGGGTTTGAGTATTGGTATGGAAGCCCCAGGCTTATCGCATTAAGAGCTGGTTATTTCTATGAGGACCCAAGAGCTGGGGGAAGAAAATTCGCAACATTTGGGGCGGGGATAAGATATAGTATAG
>JAPYWO010000309.1 GCA_028276305.1 Candidatus Thermokryptus sp. | reverse complement strand
AAACGATAAAAGAACGCCTCAGCTTACAAGGCAACCCAGCTGTAAAAGACGACTGGTATGTTCACCCTAAAACTGGCGAGGTTATTGATTTCATCTACTTCGCAAGAACTGAAGGAAGATTCGCGAAACATTTTGATAAAGATGGAAATCCCGACGAGGTTTTGCTTAAAGCCCAAGAGGACCGCCTTAAAAACTGGCGACTTTTGCAAGAACTTGCAGGATTGAGATAGAGCATAAATTTGATTTTTTGATACAATCTCATTAATTTTTAAGCAAATTTTTTACATCCAAATTTGACAGGAATGCCCAAAGAGGAAAGAAATCCTGCAAGTTTCATTGCTGTGGTTGCTTTCTTTCTTACGCTTTTATTTTTGATCGTTGCGATTGACAATAAAACCTTGCGCTTTATCTTCACAGCTACTTTACTTGGTTCATTATTCGTTTTGCTGTTAATTTTTTTAAACAAGAGAAAAAAAGCAACCGAACTTTCAAATTTGAACGCGAAAACATCCAAAACAAGCACACAATACGAAGAAGGTTTCATAATAAAAAAGCAGGAACAAACTACAGCGACACCGACGGAAAAACTAAATCCAAGAGATGAATTTAAAACGCTACTAAGACAAGTTCTCACGATAATTAAAAATCAAATTTTCTCCGATTCAGTCGCTTTCTATTGGGCAAATGAGGACAAACGACAAATGGTCCTTGAGGATGGCATAACTGAACTTGGCTATAATTTTGTGAAAAGATATAACTGGGACGATGATGTTTTAACGGATGTAGCAATAACTGGCAATCCCAAAATTCTCGGGGATATAATTGCTGAGAAAGATGTGATAAAATATCAAAGTCCAAGCGTCGGTGTAAGATCATTGCTTGTTTATCCTGTAACATATAGAAACAAAGTCATCGGCGTCCTCTTACTTGATTCAAAACAAACCCAAACCTTTAGCGAAGACGATTTAAAAAATATCGCACTATTTGCGGATTTGATTTCAAACCTGATAGAAAATTACACCACGAAATTTGACCTTTTCTACAGTGACAAAGTCCTTGAGGTTATAAGTGATTCCAATTTGACGAGCGTAGAACAAATTTTAAACAAAGTTCAAAATTTCGCCATCAAAATACTTGACTGTACAGCATTTGCAGCTGTGCTTCAAGAGGATGAAAAATGGGTTGTAAAAATTGGGCAATCAAAAATTGGGAAATATATTGATGTTGGGACTCCCATTGACTTAACTGGGTCTATCGTTGGCGAGGCTATCACAACTGGACGAGCGAAAATAATTCCCTCCACAAGAACTGCGGGTAAAGTAGTAAGGTTTACTGAAAATGAAAAAATAAATTTGGAATCGTCAATCGCTGTAATTCCTATAAACCACAGCTTCAAGTGTTATGGTGCTATGATTTTTGAACATTCAAAGCCGAATTTTTTCGCCTCTTACTCCGATCTACAAAAACTTGAGGTGCTTGCAAAAATAATAGGTGTAATACTTGAAAACGAAAATTTAAACGAACTTATTGAAAATTATTTCATCTATGATGAAGCGACACTCCTTATGCGCAAAAACTATTTTCTGTTGCGACTTGATGCCGAAATAGAAAGAAAATTAAAACACGGTGGTTTCCTCTCGCTCGTGCTTCTTAGCGTTGACAACCTTGACTACATAAGAAAGACCTATGGTGACGAGGCGACTTACTCAATCCTTCCTGAGATAAGCAATATAGTTAGGGAGAGGATAAGCAAGTTTGATTTAGCCGGGAAACTTGATGAAAATTTAATAGGTGTAGCTCTTGTGGAAACGGATGCAACTGAAGCACAACTTTGGGCGGAAAAGTTGAGAAGAAATATATCAAACCACGAGATAAGATTTAAGGATAAAAGTTTTAGCGTAACCATCACGGCTGGCGTTTCTCCTTGGGATGGCGATAGAAATGCGGAGGAATTCTTTTTAAGAGTAATGAACGGCTTTTTAAAAGTAAAGCAATCAGCCGAAAACATAGTTAAAGTTTTCTAAAATAAATCTAAAAGGGTAGAGATGGCAAAGAAAGTAGCTTCATTTGCTGACAAAGTAGCAAAGGACGCCAAAAAAGTCGTTGAGACATGTCCAAAGTGTGGAGCACCGCTTCTTACAGCTAAACTCGTCGTTTCAAGAAAAGATGATACCAAAAATTCGTGGAGATTCAATACGAAGTCGGTGAAAGTATGCAAATGCAACGAGAAGGAAGTTTATGCAATGTAAGGAACATTTTAAAAAATTTTAAAGTTAATTTATCAGTGAGCAATAAAGTCAAAGGTACGGGATGATATTAGGCAAGGTTGTCGGGACTGTCTGGGCGACTAAAAAGGACGAGAGCTTGACAGGTTTAAAATTTCAAATTGTAAAGCATGTTGACCTTGATTATAAAGTCAAGGACAGCTTTTTAATAGCGGTTGATAGCGTTGGAGCTGGTGTTGGGGAGATCGTCCTCGTCGCCACGGGCAGTTCCGCACGACTTACCACCGTGACCAAGAATAAACCCGTTGACGCTGTTATAATGGCAATAGTTGATAAGCTTGATGTTGTATCGGATTAAAAATTAAAATAGCAAAGAAGTGTTCATCGCAAAGGTGATCGGGACTGTTTGGGCTACGATAAAAGATAAAAATTTGAACGGGTTTAAAATTCAAATAATTCAACCGCTAAATTCAAAGCAGGAAGAGATTGGAAATCCAATTATGGCTGTTGATACTATTGGGGCTGGTCCAGGAGAATTGGTCATGTATATAACCGCTCGTGAGGCGGTTATACCGATGGGTGTTAAAGAAGCTCCTGTTGACGCTTCAATTGTAGGAATAATTGAAAAAATTGACTTGTATAAATAGAAACAAAAAAGAAAAGAGGTGAGTCGCAAAACTATGGTGAGAATCACGAAAACCATAACAAATCGCGAAAGTATTTCAATTGATAAGTATCTTC
>JAPYWO010000308.1 GCA_028276305.1 Candidatus Thermokryptus sp. | reverse complement strand
TTCGTTATCTCGTCTTGAACTTCCGCCTGAATCTTATTCCCAAGCTCAAGTCGCTGAGCGTGTCGGTTCAAAATAAAATGACATTTCTTTAACCTATCCTTGATGTTAACTTGTTCAAGTATTTCTTGTTTTTCAGCGACGGAGACATTTAAAAGCGAAGCCACAACATCCGGCAAAGTGCGTATATCATCCGTTCCACTTACTATATTCGCCTGCTCAGGTGTCATATCCGGGGAAAGTTCAACAACCTTTTTAAACACATTCTTTATCGCAACCGCAAGCGCCTCACTTTCAATGTCTATTTCACCTTCATCTTCAACTTGCTGGACAACCGCCCTCAAATACGGTTCTTGCTGTATAAATGACAAAATCTTTGCTCGTTGCAAACCCTGAACGAAGACACTTTTTGAACCGTCGGGCAAGTTATAAACCTTGAGTATCTTCGCTACCGTCCCAAAATGATAAATATCATCAGGGGTTGGCTTTTCTATCTGTGGTTCCTTTTGAGCGACAATTAAAATAAGTTCACCCGTCTTTGACGCATCCTCAATCAACTTTATCGTGCTCTCCCTACCAACAGAAAGTGGCATAAACTGCTTCGGGAAAAACACGGAATTCCTCAACGGCAAAACCGACATCGCTTCAGGAATATGAGATGTATATTTGAGTTCTTCTCCCATGGCTTTAAATTTTTTGTTTTAAAAAATCTTTCAACACAATCTCATAACAAGGTCCATCAAAACATCCTTATGTTTCAACTCATCATCAACTATTTGCCTGAGCAAATTTTTTACATCGTCGTTTTCAATCTTATTGATCTGTGAGATATAATCCTCGTAAATTTCCTTATCAAACTCAAGGTCAGCGATGAGCTTTCTAAAACCTTTTTCATTATGAATTGAATCCGTCTTGATTTCAAAAACCTTTGGTGTTGGATTAACTGACCCACCAAGTTCAACTATCTTTTGCCTCAACATCTCCGCATGCTTTCTTTCTTCTTCAGCAATCCTTTTCAATCTCTCCTTCAAAAAGTCAAAAGGTATCATCTCAGCGTGCTCATCCATCATCTTAGCAATGGCAACCTCTTTTGAATAATTCTCGTTCAATAATTTTATCAATTCCTCCCTTTCTGAAATATAAGGCAAAAATAAATTTTTAAGCGTTTCAATTAAACCCTTTCTCTTTTCCTGGCTTTGAAGTGCCATTTCAAACTTTCAACTTTTGTTTTTCCTCAATATAAATTTAAAAAAATCCCGCCAAAAATGGCGGGATTTTAAATTTCAACCAACTTTAACCTCAATCTCCTTGCTCTTTGCCTCTTCAACCTTCGGCAACTTTATCGTCAACACTCCATCTTTAAACTTCGCCTCAACCTTATCAACCTTGACAGCACCAGGCAAAGTGAAAGTCCTTGTGAACGAGCCATAAACTCTCTCAACCCTGTGGAAGTTTTCATTCTTCGTCTCTTTTTCCTGTTTCTTCTCTCCGCTTATCGTGAGCATATTATCTCTTATCGTCACCTTAATATCATCCTTGCTCACACCAGGTATTTCAGCCCTGACGATATATTCATCATCCGTCTCAGATATATCAACAACGGGTCTCCAAGTGGATATTGCTCTCTCCTCTTCCTCTTCAAATCCACGGAAAAATCTGTCAAACATCCTGTTAATTTCTCTCTGGAGGTCAATTAAATCAGTTGCAAGGTCTCTAATTGGATTCCATCTTACGAGTGTCATACTACCTCACCTCCTTTATTTAATTTATTTTGATTTCAATTTCTTTGCTTTCTTCTCTTTTAGCAAGTGTTAAGGTTAAAACTCCATTCACAAGTTTCGCTTCTATCTTGTTCCTGTCAACATCACCGGACAATATAAACTCCCTGCGATATTCACCCTTCTCAATCTCATTGAACAAAACCTCGCTGTCCTTTGGCTTCTCAATTTCAAACTTACCCTGAACTATCAATCTATTGTCAATAACCTTAACATTCAAATCGTCCTTTGAAACACCAGGCATGTCAAGGAAAATCATGTGTGAATCCTGTGTTTCATAAAGATCAGCAGGAGGCGTGATATATGTCGTGAAACTTTTCTTCGTTATGGCTCTATCTCTGAGCATATTTCATCACCTCCTTTTTTAATTTTTTTAACTGACATTGATTTGAATTTCTTTCGGTTTAACTTCTTCTTTCTTCGGGAGAATTATCTTCAGAATCCCATCTTTATACTCAGCGTTCACTTTGCTCACCTCAATCGGATATGGCAACCTTATGCTTCTCATAAACTTACCAAACTCCCTCTCACGGATCAGGCAATTTGCTTTCTCAGGAAGTTCTGGTTCTTTCCTTTCCCCAGATATCGTTAAAACATCATTGTGAATTTTAACCTTTATATCATCCTTATTCACACCCGGAATCTCAACATAAACAACAAGGTCATCTTTAGAGTCAATTATGTCCATGAGCGGATATTCATAACTTCTATCAAAGCTCCTGAAAAGGTCATTGAACATTTTGTTGATTTCCTTTTCCATCATTTCAATTTCCTTGAATGGGGAATATCTCATCAACATGGCTTATCACCTCCTTTTTTTATTTTTTGGTTTCTAATTCCAAAAGAAATCAACTTCAAATGTTGTGCCAAAAAAATGTATTAAAATTCAATTGGTTATCCCTAAGCGAGAATTGACAAGTTGTCAAAGGCGGGTTTGATAATTTGCCATTTGGTTGACAGGATGTCAATAATCTCTGACTGTTTTGGAGTTGTGAAATCAAAGATTTATTTTTTATATTTTTCAAAAACAAAAAGACGAAGTTTGATGCGAAAGAAACTGCGAAATTACCTTTTGATAGTGCTATCATTTTTTGCGGTTTTACTTTTGATGGATAAAGTTGTGATGCCTTTTTATGTTGGCTCTGTAAAGTCAATTGAAATGCCAAACCTTATCGGTAAAAAGATTGACGAAGC
>JAPYWO010000306.1 GCA_028276305.1 Candidatus Thermokryptus sp. | reverse complement strand
GGATATACTTGAAGAAGAAAATGCCTGACTTCGCTGAAAAATTTGGCTTGACAAGGTATATAATAACCTCTTATTTGTTGCTGACGATGATAGCTTTGCCGATAAAGATGATTTTGAGATGGACTTTAAATGTTAAGTATGTCTGGGTCACACCTTGGTTCAATGTTTAGATTTTTTAAAAACAAAATTTTAAATTGAAAATGCTCTTCGGCTGGATTAGAAAACGAAGGGAAATTCCCGTTGAACAAAGAAGATATCACAAAATATATCTTGTGCTTGCTGGGGTGCTCTTCGTTGCAACGCTCTGGGCTGTGATTGATGAGGTTTCAACGAGAAGACCTTGGAAGGAATATCAAAGGAAATTTTATCAACTTAAACTTGCAAAGCTTGATTCTCTTTATAAAGTTGCGCTGGCGAATTTTGACAGTTCAAAATACAATGAATTGAGCGAGGAGCTTAAAAAAGCGAAAGCGGGGCTTGAGTCCGATGAATATAAAAATGCTTTGGCTGAATATAAGCGACTTGAAAAAGAACTTGCTGAATTGACCCGTGAATTTCAGTTTGCAAAGAGCAGATCTGATGAGTATTACTATTTCTTCCAAAAGGCAAAACTTGAAAATGAAACTGGCGCTGTGAAAAAATGGTGGGAGAAGATTCAGCGTGAAGAGGAAATGATGAAGGAATTCAATTTGAAAATTGAAGAACTGACGAAAAGAAAGGACAGCGCTTGGGCGATAGTGAAAGCATACAGGATGAGAGTTGATAGCGTTCAACATGAGATAGATAAGTTATTTGCGGAGATAAACAGGATAAAGGATAGGATTCAAAAGACAAAGGAAGCACAAATAAAAATTGTTCAGGTGATTTTACCTGAATTTGAAAGGACGAATTTCGGGACTTTGAAATCACGGGTTGACAGATGCCAAACCTGTCACTTGGGTTGGAACGATTCGCTTTTCGTTGATGCGCCTCAGCCATTCAGGACACATCCAAATTTGGAACTTCTCCAAAAGCATAACCCTGAGGTAATTGGATGTACACCTTGCCATCGCGGTCAGGGACCTGCCTTGACAGAGGGCTACGCTCACGGTGATAAAGATAAACACTGGGAATGGCCAATTTTAAAGAAGGAATATGTTGAAGCAGGTTGCAATGACTGTCACTTCAATGAAATAAACCTGAAATGGGCTCCGAAATTAACAGCTGGAAAACATATTTTGATTGAGTCGGGTTGCTATGGTTGTCACGGGGTTGATGGATACAATGATTTTCCAAAAGTTGGTCCAAGCTTGAACAATCTTCTTGTCAAGACATATCCGGGTTGGATTTATCGTTGGGTTTTAAATCCGCGCGAATATCTACCGAACGGAAGAATGCCTCATTTCTTCCTTTCGCCTGAAGAAGCTGAAGCTATAACGGCGTATCTTGTTAAGATTGGACAGGACTCCGCAAAAAATTGGGAATATAAATTCAAATATGCTGGTGGTGGAAATCCCGCACGCGGTAAAGAACTCGTTGAAAACATAGGATGTCTCGGTTGCCATGCGATCGGTGAAAACAAAGTTGTTCGTGAGACACGCGGGTTAAACTATGATATCGCCCCCGAATTGACAAAGGTTGGAAGCAAAGTCAATCCGCAATGGTTATACGATTGGCTGAAAAACCCAAGACATTACTTGCCGAACACGAAAATGCCAAGTTTAAGGTTGACAGATCAAGAAGCAAGTGATATAGTCGCTTACCTTATGACTTTGAAGGATACGGTTAATTATTCTGCTATAAAAATTGATGTCACGCCAGAAAAAGCCGAACAAGGTTTAAGATTGATAAAAAGTTATGGGTGTTACGGTTGCCATGATATAAAGGGGACGGAAAGGGAGACGAAGGTAAGTGTTGATATTTCGGACTTTGCGCGGAAAAACATTGAACAGCTTGACTTTGGCTATAAAGAGCATTTGCCTAAGGACCGACTCGTTTGGGTTTCTGAAAAATTGAGAGACCCGCGTGGTTATTCTACCGAAAGGATTCAACTCAAAATGCCGAAGTTTAACTTCACGGACAAGGAAATTAATGCGCTTGTGACTTTGATAGCAAGCTTTAAGAAAAATGAAGTTGGCTCAAAGTATGTTCAAGCGTTTGATAAGAAAAGAAGAGAAATTAACGAAGGGCGTAGATTGACACTTTGGTATAACTGTATAAATTGCCATCAAATTGAAGAGCAGGGCGGATACATTCATCCTATGATTGAGGACCCGGGGTTAAGACCGCCATTGCTTACGATTGAAGGTGCGAAGGTTCAAGAGCCCTGGCTTTATGGGTTCTTGAAAAATCCATCAACGATAAGACCCTGGTTCAAACTTAGAATGCCGACATTTCAATTGACGGATGATGAAATCACCTCGTTGATAAAGTACTTCCTCGGGCTGAGCAATCAGGAATTTAAAGTTAGAAGTTATGAAGTTCCGCTTGATAAAAAATATGTTGACGCTGGGAAGGTTTTGTTTGACAGGTTGCAGTGTTTGAAATGCCATACCGTTGGCAGTGGCTTGTCTGCTTCAATGTTAGCTCCAAACCTTGACATTGCACCAAGTAGATTAAAACCCGAATGGGTGATTGATTGGCTCAGAGACCCGCAGAAAATTCAACCTGGCACGAACATGCCAACTTTCTTTTATGAGGGGATAAGTCCAATCCCTGATGTGCTTGATGGCAATGCTGAAGAGCAAATCAGAGCGTTGAGGGATTATATTTGGACATTCGGAAGAAGAGCTCCATCGGCAGTTGTGATGTCAAGATAAATCAAGCGGGCTCGTCAGAGCCCGCGTTCTTTTTTATGATTCGCTTTAATCTCTGCGTTGTTGAAGTCCCATCGGAGAAAAACGCTGCCTTTACGGCTAATGTCGTCCCGCAGGTTTTTACTCCATGTTTGAAGAGAAGATATCCACCGCCATACAATCCCATAAATTTTTGATAACCGACGAGCGTCAAATTC
>JAPYWO010000305.1 GCA_028276305.1 Candidatus Thermokryptus sp. | reverse complement strand
AACAAGAAGAAAAACGGTGATTTATATTATGAATGGATGGTGATATTCCCATTGTTTGATAGCAAGGGGAACATAACAAATTTTGTTGCGATAAAAAGAGATATAAGCGAGGCGAAAATACTTGAAGCGCAAATGTTGCAATTTCAAAAGCTTGAATCACTCGGTTCAATTGCTGGAGGTATCGCTCACGATTTCAATAATGTCATTACTTCAATTCAAACTGGGCTTAAAATTCTGAAGAGGAAAATCCCGACACAGGAACAGGAAGTGTTGAGGGTCATTGAGATAATAAGAAAGAGTGCTGAAAGAGGAGCGGATATAACAAGGCGTCTTTTGAACTTTATAAGAAGAGAAGGTGGGAAATTAACCGCAGTTGATGTCAAGGACCTTATCGCTGAGATAAAAATGCTTGTGACACATAGTTTTCCTGAAAATATAAGAGTTGAGACGTATGTGGACGAGTATATAAAATTCATAAATGTTGATTATGGGCAGATGGTTCAGGCATTGATGAATTTGTGTATAAATGCAAGAGATGCGATGCCCGAAGGTGGGACTTTGCGAATTGGAGCGAGAAATGTCACTCATAAAGAAATTAAGCACAAGTTCCCGGACGCAAAAATTCAGGACTATGTTGAAATATCAGTGGCTGACACAGGTATTGGGATACCGGAAGAAATAAAAAGCAAAATCTTTGAGCCATTTTTCACAACTAAACCACCTGAAAAAGGGACGGGGCTTGGGCTTTCAATCGTTTATAAAATTGTCACATCCCTTGGCGGGTATATAACATTTGAGTCAAAGTTAGGTGAGGGGACTTGTTTTTATATTTTTATTCCTGCAATTGAGAGGAAAATTGAAGAAAAACCAGAAGTTGAGGTTGAAAAGCTTACCCCCGCAACATTGCTTATAGTTGAAGATGAAGAGAGTTTGCGATATCTTCTGAAAGAGTATCTCATTTCAAGAGGTTACAATGTGATTGACACTGATGATGGATACGAAGCAATTAAACTTTACAAAATGAACATTGATAAAATTGACCTTGCAATAATTGACATTGGGTTGCCGACGATAGATGGCATAACTACATTTAGAAAAATTCGGCAAATAAATCCCTCAGCTTGTGTGGTTCTTACAAGCGGATATTACTTGACGGAGCCATCTCCTGCGATATTGATGGCTGAAGAAGGGCTTAACGGATTCATTGAGAAACCATACGATTTTGAAAGAATTGAAACGATAATTGAGCGTTTCGTCTCAAGGTGAAATTTTAAAGGTAAATCACGACTTCGTTTGTGTCGCTTTTATATTCCGTCCTGAAAGATTGAAGGTTTCTGCTTGCCGGTCCTTGGATTACATTTCCATCTTTATCAAACTTTGAACCGTGGCACGGGCATTGAAATTGCATTGAGGAATTAACCCAGTTAATGGTGCAACCTTGATGTGTGCAGACAAGCGATAGCGCCTTGAAGGTCGTTTGTCCTGTTCTGAAAACTATTATCGGCGTTGAATTTACTGTAAATGTCTTAAAGCCCCCAACTTGTGAAAGATCTGGATGTTCACTTAGTTTTATCGTGAAACTTGTACCTTGGGGTGGCTGGACAGGGTTTGACCCCTCCTTTGTGCAACTGTTAAAAAGGGCAGAAAGTGTTGCACCTGCCATTGATGCGATCAAAATTGAACCAGTTAGCTGGACGAATTCACGGCGGGAAATTTTATCCTTAAGCATTTGTTTTATTCTCCTTTTTTGTTTTTGAAATTTTTAACATCGCGCTTGTGAAAGCAATTCCCAAAATTATCCCGAGCATTAGCATTTGATACCTTTTTAAATCAAGGAATAAAGAAAGTGCTTTTCCAGAGGCAAAGCCCATAGTCGTGAAGGTTATAGCCCAGATTGAAGCGCCGATGACATTTAAAATTGAGAATTCCACATGTTTTATATCAGTGAATGCAAAGGCGATCGGTATCAGGTTTCTTATCCCATATACAAACCTTGAAAAAAGGAGAAGCGGGGCGTCGTATTTATCAATCAATTTTTTAGCCCTTGCAATTCCAGCGTTGAACTTTTTTGATTTTATGAGTTTTGAGCTTAACCTTGAAAGCGTGAAGAAAAACTCCCCATTTACTGTGGAGAGAATAGTTCCAATTAAGACAACTAGCCAAAAATTAACAGTTCCTGTGCTTATCAAATGCCCAGCTCCAATTAATCCAATCTCTCCCTGTAAAATTATTCCGAGGGCTATGCCAATGTAAATTGTTAAATTCATAAACCGAGTTTATCGGCGATTGATTTCATTGCATCTATAACAAATTGAATATGTTCGTCAAGAGGAATGCCAAGTTCTTCAGCACCTTTGTAGATATCCTCTCTGTTCACGGATCTTGCAAACGCTTTATCTTTAAGTTTTTTCTTCACCGATTCAACCGTTACTTCTTCAAGTTTTTTATTTGGTCTTACAAGTGCAACAGCAGTTATAAACCCGCAAAGTTCATCGCATGCGTAAAGGACTTTTGCCATGAGCGTGTCCCTTGGAACGCCTGTATAGTCAGCATGTCCAAGAATTGCTTTCCTTATATCTTCTGGATAACCCCTTTCTTCAAGTATTTTTGACCCAACCCACGGATGTTGATCTGGCGTTGGGAATTTTTCGTAATCAAAATCGTGCAATAGCCCGACAATTGCCCATTTTTCCTCGTCCTCTCCAAATTTTCTGGCGTATGCTCTCATCGCTGATTCAACTGCGAAGGCATGTTTTCTCAAATTTTCACTTTCGGTGTATTCAAAGAGAAGTTTTAATGCGTCCTCATATGTTGGCATTTCATCTCCTATTTTTGTTTTTTGTTTCTTTCAACCCTTAAATCCCTCCCCCACATAAGTTTTGACCTTAACAAATCAAAATAACTCACTTCAGGGCGTTTTACAAGTTTGACTTTGTAATTTGCTTTCTTAACTAAAATTTCAACTGGGGGTTTAAGTTTAAATTCAATTTGTC
>JAPYWO010000304.1 GCA_028276305.1 Candidatus Thermokryptus sp. | reverse complement strand
GGAGAAACTATCTCAAGCGAAACTTTACCATCGCGTATGATGTAAAACTCATTTGCTTCCTCTCCCTCTCTGAAAATGAAATCTCCCGCCTTAAAGAAAGCATTCCTCGCACATCCAACCACAAGCGAGAGATACTCCTCCCCAAGCCCCTTGAAAAATGGATGTTCAACCAGTAACCTCTCAAGCGTCTCAATGCTCATGATAACACTCCTTTTAAATTTTGTTTAAAACCTCCTTGAAACTTCTCACCCCTTCAGTTATATCAATCCCAACGGGACACCAAGTTATACACCTACCACACCCCACACACCCTATCATGCCGAATTGATTTTTCCAAGTTGAAAGCTTGTGCATCATCCATTGCCTGTACCTTGACATAGTTGAATATCTTATACTACCTCCATGTATGTAAGAAAACTCAACCGTAAAACACGAATCCCATCTCCTAATTCTTTTCGCAACTTGACCTGTTAAATCAGTTACATCCTCAACATTATGACAAAAACAAGTAGGACAAACCATAGTACAATTCCCACATGAAAGACACCTTTCGGCTATTTTCTCCCAAAGCGGGTTTTCGTAATTTGATTGTAAAATTTCAACAACATCCGTCAAATCAACTCTCTTTGTAAACTTGTTCGGCGCATCACTCAAAACTTTCTCAGCTTCTTCAATTTCATACGCTGTCGCTTCCCTAAAACCCAACTCTTTGAGCAATTCCTCCCCGCTTTCACTTCCAGGTCCTGCGGTAAAGTAATGTCTATCCTGCGAAATCACTTCTGTCAACACGATGTCATATCCAGTTAAAACCCTCGGTCCAGTTCCGGTTGAATAACAAAAGCAATTTCCCCCGGGCTCATTGCAATTTACAGCTATAATAAAAGTGTTTTTCCTCCTTTTAAGATAAATGGGATCAACATATTGTCCACCGCTAAGAATTTTATCCAGGATCATAATCGCTGAAATCTCACAAGCCCTGACCCCAACGAAAAGAAATTTCACATCCTCATCGTTACATTCGGAAATTTTAATGCTTCCATTTTCCCTCCTCGCTTCAAAAAGTGTGATTACAGGTGGATAAAGAAATCTTTTCCACGAATGCGGTCCAACAACATAGCCAAAAAAAGCCCCATCGTCTCTACTTTTTAACCTATAAATACCGGGCGATTGTTCATCCCCTACTCCGACAGGCAAATCCTTAACACCCGATATCTCATCGTAAACAATCGCATCATCAACCACGGTTGGACCAATTACCTTGTACCCCTTTAACTTGAAATGCTCAAAAATTTTGTTTAAATCGTCAGGTGCTAAATAGAAAAACTTATCCTTATTCATCTTCAAATCTATTTTGTTAAAACTCATAAGGAATGTGAGGCAAAAACTGTGCCAGAGACCTCTCTCTGAACTTCAATGATTTTCATCCCGCCCGAACCAAGCGAAATGGGGAAAAATGAAACAAAAAGCGAAATTAAGTTCAAAAATTACACATCACCAGCGATAATAGGGGTAATAATACTGGTAAAATGGGACTTGACGATACTGGATGTTTATAAACACATTTCTGAAGGGTTGATAATTCAACTCAATGCGATCTATGAAGACCCCGCTTAAACTTCTTTGAAATCCACGACCAAACGAACTAAAAGGTGAGTTAATGAAGCTGATGTCCGCTTGTAAATTCAAGTTGTCCGAAAACCTGTAAAGGATTGAATTTGTATATGAATTTAACATAAACCCCTTTCCACCGATGCTGAAATATGAAACGGAAAAACTATGACGCATAAACAATTTTTGATAAACATCGGGCTTTGACTCAAGCTGATCTTTAAACTGTGAAATTGCGAATGAACCCGCAAAAACAACCAAAACCAAACCCAAAATCAAGCGCTTCATTTCACTTCTCCTAACTTTGTTTTTCTGTCTTTAATATAAAAAACCAAACACAGAATTTCAAGTTCCAAGTTAAACTGTCCTTGAAAATATCGGCTTCTCCTTCATCATCTTATCAATATAGGCGTCAAAGCACATTGCTATATTTCTTATCACAAGACGACCCATTAAGCTGACTTTGATTTTATCACCGCTTAATTCAACTAAACCATCCTCAACGAACTCGTTCAACTTCTGAATTGAATCAGCGAAATAATCATCAAATTTTATATTGAACTTTTCCTCAACCTCACTTTTTGTCAGTTCCATATCGCACATTAAACGCATTATCACATGCTTTCTAATTATATCGTCTTGACTCATCCTATAGCCAACCGCTGTTGGGAATTTCCCCTCGTCAATTCGCGAGTAATAATCTTTCAATTCCTTGTAATTTTGAGCATAGATGTTCTGAAACTGGCTTATAGCTGACATCCCAAACGCATAAAGGTCTGCACCTGCGCGGGTTGAATAACCCTGGAAGTTCCTGTAAAGTGTCTTTTCCCTCTGCGCAATTGCAAGTTCATCATCCGGTTTAGCAAAATGATCCATCCCAATGTAAACATATCCAGCTTCCGTCAGTTTTTCTATCGTCATTTTCAAAATTTTTAACTTAACATCAGGGGTTGGCAAATCCTCCTTTTTTATAACCCTTTGATGTGGTTTAAGCCATGGGACATAAGCAAAATTAAAAACCGCAAGTCGCTCAGGTGAAAGTTCTATCACCTTATTAAGCGTTTTCTCAAATGATTCAACTGTTTGAAACGGTAGACCATAAATCAAATCAAGGTTTATACTCTTGAAACCAAGCTCACGAGCCCAATCAATTGCTTGCCGTGTGATTTCCTCGGGTTGAATCCTGTTAACCGCTTTCTGAACCCTGGGATCAAAATCTTGAACTCCCATGCTAATTCTATTAAAACCAACCTCACGGAACGCTTTCATATGTTCGTAAGTTAGACCGCGTGGGTCAATCTCAACACCAACCTCTGGGTCATCAACAAACTCAAACCTTTCATTTATAAAATCGCCAAGTTCTTTTATTTCATCGGGATTCAAATATGACG
>JAPYWO010000303.1 GCA_028276305.1 Candidatus Thermokryptus sp. | reverse complement strand
GAATCAAAAACCGCTTCAAATTTTGCGTGTATATCAACAAATGGAACAGAATACGAATCAATATCTACTCTGACCTTGTAAAACTGTTTCCCGTTGTTTGTAAATTTATCAATCACCTTGAACTTAAGCTGACCGAGTTTAAAAAAAAGATATTTGACCTCGTAAACAAGTTCTTCGCCGACTTGAATAAAAGATGTATCAAATGACTTTTCAAATCTTTCATATTCCTGTTGGTAGAAAACTCCGTTTATCAATGCGAAGATAATAAAAAAGACGAAATTCATTATTCTTCTGGCGAGGAGCTTTTTCTTTGAGTTCTTCTCCTTGCTGCGAGTTTTTCTTCAATTTTCGCTTCAATTTGCCCTTGTGCAGCAATAATCCTCTCCTCAAGTATCCTTTGATAAGCGACTATTTCGCTCGTTTGCTGTTTCAATACATCGGCGAGGGTTTTCAAGTCGTTTGTTGTGACCTCAATTTTGCCGGCTGTCCCTTCAAAACTGTCAAGTATGTTCTTTTCAACTGACTTCGTCAATTTTGATAAGTTGAACACCCCAACGGCGACGATGGTTGAAAGAATTATCACTATGACGAAGCCCAGGACAAGAGCTGTTCTATTTGAGGCGATTTTAGAAAGCACAGCGTCAAACTTTGCGCTGTTCTCATCAACCTTTGCTGAAACCTCTTTAATTCCACTGTTTATCTCGTCGGTTGATTTTCTCACAGCGTTGATATTTCCATCAACGCTTGCCATAACCTTTTCAACATTTGAAATTCTTTCCCTCAAGCCACGGTTTTGTGCCTCAACATTTGAAATCTTCTTCAAAACCTGTTCCGTCCCATTTGAAATTGTTGCGACTTTTGAATCAAGTTTTTCAATTTTTGACGAGAGTTCATCTCTGATTTGATTTACACTCTGATTCAGTTTTTGATCAAATTCACTCCGCAATGAATTGACTTTTTCGTTCAGTGAGTTGTCAATTGCTTCAAGTTTTTTCATTACATCGTCAACTGAATACTTCGTTTGTTGTTGGACTTGAGCAAATAAGATTGATGACAGTGCGAAAATAAAAAATAACAATTTGACTTTCATCTTATCATCCCGATTTGTTTTTATTTTTAAAGCCCCGCAGAATCGCGGGGCAAGGATTTTCTTATCTATTTACAGCAAGCATCTTTTCCGCCTGGGGCATTAACTCAAGCGCTTTCTGGAATTGTTCATCTATTTCAAGCATCACAGGATACCAACCTTCATATTTCCATATGAACCTTGCTATGTGTGCTTTCAATGTCGTCTTTATGTATGATAAATCCCTCTTGAATTGTTCCTCGTCCCATTTAACCCCTTTTGAGATGACGAATTTTTTGAAGTTTTCAAGCATCTCATCGCTTATCTGGAAATCACGCTTGAAAAGTTCAAAATTGTTTCCGTACTTGCTTCTTATTTCGTTCCCCTTTGAATCCATGAAGTTGGAAATGAAAATGTAAAACAAGTTGTTCCTTCTTATGTCAACAGATAAATCGGTTAAAGTTTGAGTTTTAACAACCACATCTGGGGCTATACCGCCTCCACCATAGACGGAGCGATTTAAGACCTTTGTGTGATAAACTTCTTTTGAAGTATCCTTCACACCGCCGAGATATTTTTTGCCCTCGTATGGTTTTTGAATTAATCTGCCACTCGGGGTATAATATCTTGCGGTTGTCAATCTTATTGCTGAACCATCGTTTAGAGGGAATTGCCTTTGGACGAGACCCTTACCGAAAGTTGTATCCCCAACTATCAAGCCCCTATCCCAGTCCTGAATTGCCCCGGCAACTATTTCACTGCCTGATGCACTACCTTGATTTACAAGTACGACAACTGGGATTTTCTCAAGTTCTCCAGATGATGTGGCATAAAATTCCTCATTATATTCAGGTAGACGACCCTTTGTGTAAACTATTAACTTGCCTTGCGGTAGGAATTCATCAGCTATTTTAACCGCTTCAGAGAGCAAACCACCCGGATTATTTCTCAAGTCAAGTATGAGTTTTTTCATACCTTGTGCCCTGAGCTTTGAAACGGCTTCCTTAAACTCACGATCGGTGGTCTCCGAAAACCTATTTATGTAGATGTAGCCGACATCTTTTGCAACCATGACAGCTACATCAACGCTATAGATTGAAATTTTATCCCTTGTTATGACAAATTCAAGCGGTTCTTTTACGCCAGCTCTTAAAATCGTCACCTTCACCTTTGTTCCCTTCGGACCTCTGAGCTTCCTTACAACATCTTCATTTTTCAAGCCGATGGCTGATGTGTCATTTATTTTAATTATCTTATCTCCCGCCATTATCCCAAGTTGTTCGCTTGGTCCGCCTGAAATCGGTGTGACTACATTTATCGTGTCATTTATTATTGTGAATTCAATCCCTATCCCTTCAAAACTTCCCCTTATATCTTCGTTCACCCTTTCCATCGCCTTTGCTGGAATGTAAACGGAATGCGGGTCAAGTATGCCGAGCATCCCTTCTATTGCTGCTTCAACGAGAGTTTGAGTGTCAATTTTATCAACATAGTTTTTCCTCGCCAAATTTAAAACATCGTTTAACTTCATTATTTGAACATAAATATCATCGCTTGAGAATAGATTGTTCAAATTAACCCCGATTATAATCCCGATGACGAGGACTATCACCATTGTAAGAGTTGAAAATTTTTGCCTGAGCATCTTTATTACCTCCTAATAATCAACTTTTATTTTGAAATAAGTTAAAAAATTTTTCTCATATTTTTCAACACCGAATACGGCGAAAAAGTCCTTCACGAATTCTATAAATAAACTCCCACCAAATTTATACCTCTTCTCAACTTCCCCGCTGAGAAACCTGACCGTATTGGAATCGTTGACGCGATGTCCAAGATTGTAATCACCTCCGACATTCAGAGTGTCTGCCCCGACGATTTGATTCTTTCCATGTCTTATCTTTTCTGCAAAGAAGCTCAACACTGTTCTTTTTGATA
>JAPYWO010000302.1 GCA_028276305.1 Candidatus Thermokryptus sp. | reverse complement strand
CTGAAGACATTTTACTTGCAACAGTTTCAAACTGGTAAAAAACAAAGGAGATTCCGATGTTAGAGGATTTAATTTTGGCTATTTATTTCATTTCAATTTTAGCCCTTTCAATTTTCGGAGCCCATGGGTTTGTCCTCGTCTATTATTATTTAAGGATTAAAAAGGAGGAAGCGGAGGGGAAGAGGAAAAAATTAAAACCGAAATCGCTTGAAGAACTTTTCGGCGATGAGAAAAACTTTCCAACTGTCACGATTCAACTTCCAATTTATAACGAAGTTTATGTCGCACCGCGCCTCCTTGATGCAATAAGCAAGATAGACTACCCAAAGGAAAAAATGCAAATACAAGTCCTTGACGATTCAACCGACGAGACGGTTCAGGTCGTGGCTCTGAAAGTCATGGAGTTAAAGTCAAAAGGTTTTGATATTGAACATATCCGCAGGGGAACAAGAGAGGGTTTTAAAGCTGGAGCGTTAAAGTACGGGTTAAAATTTGCAAAGGGTGATTTTATCGCAATTTTTGACGCTGATTTCGTCCCGAACCCTGACTTTCTAAAGAAAACATTGCCTTACTTTTACCTTGATGGGAACATCGGGATGGTTCAAACAAGGTGGGAGCATATAAATGAAAATTATTCGCTTCTGACTCAAGCTCAAGCGCTTGCTCTTAACGGTCACTTTATAATGGAACAGTATGTAAGGAATGAAGTTGGATTTTTCATAACATTCAACGGAACTGGGGGAATTTGGCGAAAGGCGTGCATTGAAGATGCGGGAAATTGGGAAGGCGATACGCTCGCAGAAGATATGGATTTAAGCTACCGCGCTCAGTTAAAGAAATGGAAATTTATCTTCTTAAAAGATGTCGTTTCCCCAGCAGAACTACCCTCGGAAATAAACGCCCTGAAATCACAGCAATTTAGATGGACAAAAGGAGCAATTGAAGTCGGGCTTAAATATCTAAAGACAATTTGGAAGGAAAGTTTGCCCCTAAAAATTAAACTTGAAGCGACATTTCATTTAACGAACAACTTCGTCTTTCCATTTATCCTTTTGACTGCGCTTTTGAATCCAATCGTAGTTATGATCAAAGAAAGCGGAAATTACGACTGGTATTACTTCCTCCTGGGAATTTTTGTCATACCATTTTTTGGTCCATTTCTCATTTACACTCTTGCTCAAATGGAAATTTATAAAGATTGGCGCGATAAGATAATTCTGTTTCCACTTTTTCTTGCTGGGAGTATGGGGCTTGCGGTCAACAACACAAGGGCTGTAATACTTGCATTAATCGGCAAAAAGACAGAATTTGTCAGGACGCCAAAATACGGAATTAAAGAGGGAACAGAAAAATGGGAAAATAGAAAATATGTCGCTTCAAGGGTTGAGTGGGTTACATTTGTAGAACTTTTCCTTGCTGGATATATGCTTGTGGCGATGATTTTAAGCGCTTACTATCTTGAACTTGCAGCTATACTCTTCCAAGCGATGTTCTTTGCTGGGTTCTCATTTATCGGAGCTTTGTCAATAAAGCATTCAAAGGTTTGGAACGAATATATCAGGAGGGTTTCGCTTTTGTGGAATGTAATCAGGGGGAAATTTGCTCTTCAAAAGTTTAGAGTAAGATAAAGGGAAACGCCCCCGTTTAACTTGCTTTATTTTAACGGCTGGTTTAAATTTATTTGGCTTGTTTAAAAATTTTATAAAGGCTGAAATGGCAAAGCAAAGGACCCATTTTGTCTGCCAAAACTGTGGCTATATTTCGTTAAAATGGATGGGGCGTTGCCCGGAATGTAACGAATGGAACACCATGGTTGAGGAGATAGTGATGCCCGAGGATAAACTTCAAGAGCAGATTTCCCTTTTGAAACAGCCAGCAATAGCACTTGACATTGAAAAAATTGACCTGAAAGAAGAAGAAAGGATAAAAACAGGCATAAATGAACTTGATAGAGTTTTGGGGGGTGGAATTGTCCCAGGGTCAGTTGTCCTTATAGCGGGAGACCCCGGGGTCGGCAAATCAACGCTTATGACTCAAATAGTACCTGGGCTTAAGGGGAAAAAAATACTTTATGTTACGGGTGAGGAATCAGCAAAACAGCTTAAGCTAAGGACAGAAAGATTAAATTTCCCAAAATCATTTCAATCAAAGAATTTCCTTGTGCTGGCTGAGACAAACTTAAACCTCATCGTAAATGTAATTGAGGAAGTAAACCCCGATATAATCATAATTGATTCAATTCAGACGATGTATCGTCCTGAATTAGAAAGCGCCCCGGGGAGTGTAAGCCAAGTTAGGGAATGTACCTCCGTCTTGATGCAAATCGCTAAAAACACTGGTAGGTCAATCCTTCTCGTAGGTCATGTGACAAAAGACGGTCTAATAGCAGGTCCTAAGGTTCTTGAACACATGGTTGACACTGTTCTTCAATTTGAAGGCGAAAGACATCAATCGTATAGGATTTTAAGAGCGATAAAAAATAGGTTTGGTTCAACGAACGAGATTGGGATATTTGAAATGACCACAGAGGGTTTGAAGGAGGTAAAGAACCCATCGGAAATTTTTCTATCCGAGAGGACATTTGGCGTTTCTGGCTCAGCTGTTGTAGCTTGTATTGAAGGCACAAGACCGCTTCTGGTTGAAGTTCAAGCACTTGTCACTCCAGCAAGCTATGGGACACCCCAAAGGACAGCAATTGGATTTGATTATCATAGGTTATCGGTTCTGCTTGCGGTTCTTGAGAAGAAAATAGGCATACGACTTGGCGGACACGATGTCTTTATAAAGATCGTGGGTGGGTTAAGAATTGAAGAACCTGGGATTGACCTTGGAATTGTGAGCGCCATTGTATCAAGCTTGAAAGATATACCCGTGGATTCTCAATCTGTTGTCGTAGGTGAAGTTGGACTTGCTGGGGAAGTAAGGTCGGTAACTCAAATTGAAAAAAGAATTCAAGAATCAGCAAAACTTGGCTTCAAAAAAATTATCATACCGAAAAATAATACAAGGGGTT
>JAPYWO010000301.1 GCA_028276305.1 Candidatus Thermokryptus sp. | reverse complement strand
CGAAAAGATGGAGCCCATGAAGCCAAGTCAAAAGATAAAAGAACGAACTTGAAGGGTTAGTGCTAACATAAACGCCGGAATTTCTCAACTGTCCCCAGCCGATCACCTGACCGATTAGAAAAATAATTCCAAGCAACGCCGAAATAAGAAAAAGAAGTTTGAATTCCAAAATTTTATCTCTTTTTAACCGAGAATAACTCAATTGAATCGTAGCACTGCTTAAAATTAGGACAAGTGTATTGAACCAGAAAATTTCCGGCAAGTTAAATTTAAGCCAATTCCCAGCGGAATGTCTTACGATATAAGCGCTTGTTATAGCAGCGAAGAGCATAATTATAGCCGATATGAAGAGCCAAAGCCCGAATTTGGCGGGGTTTATGGGGAGGGCATAAGAGGAATGCCCGCCCGCACCACCACCTCCGTTGTTAAAAGTTCCGCCAATATCTATATTTGAGATACCGCCCTTTTTTTCTTTTTCAATTACCATCGCTAAAAAAATTTTTATTTTTAAACCCTGTCAATTAAAAGCAAAATTAAAATCAACGGCAAATAAACTTCAGCAGCTAACATTATCTTTTTAGCTGACTTGACTGAGACATCTTTCAAAAGCATAATTGACTGGACGAAGAAAAGAATTCCACCCAAAGAAGAAACGATGAAAGCATATTTCCCCGCAAAACCAGCAAGCGCAGGCATTAAACCCATAGGCAAAAGCATAAATGTGTAAATCACGAGATTAACCGCAGTTACCCTGTCATTTTCAGATGGCAAGACCTTAAATCCGGCTCTTTCATAATCAGCTTTACATATCAAAGCGATTGACCAAAAATGGGGAAATTGCCAGAGGAACTGAATCCCGAACAGAATCAGCGCCCCAAGTTCAATTTTACCGCTCACAGCCACCCAACCTATAACTGGCGGAATTGCACCTGGAATCGCTCCAACAAATGTGCAAAGCGGAGTTATCCTTTTCAATGGTGTATAAGCGAAAACATAAATGACAAAGGCAAGAAGAGAAAGCAATGCGCTCAACAAATTGACGAATTTGTAAAGGATCGCGAGACCCAAAATTAACATTACGATCGCTATAAATGTTGCCTCCCCTTTGCTCATCTTTCCAGATGGAATCGGTCTTCGCATCGTTCTTTTCATCTTACCATCAGCTTCAGCTTCAAAAACTTGGTTCATCGCATTTGCTGAGCCCACGACAAGAAAAACCCCAAGTATCACGCTCAAAAAATGAAACCAATCCAATTTTCCTCTTAAAGCGATCAAATATCCCATCGCTGTGGTGAAAACAACAAGCGTCGTCAGGCGATGTTTTATTAAAAGAAGAAATTCAACCATGGCTTACACCAACTTTAACTTGTGACTCAACCTCACTGAACTTGCTTCCCTTCCATCCAAGCACTGTTAAAATCAAACTCAAACCAAAAATTGTTGCACCAACAGCGACATGCAAAATCGTTATCGGAACTGAAAGTTTCGTCCACACGACAAAAGCCCCGAGCAAAATTTGAACAACAACGAGAAAAATCCAAAGAAATGCGAAATTCCTCATAAACTCAATCCTTCTCTTGATGACAAAAATTGAAGCATAAATCCCAACCCCAGCTACAACAAAAGCCCAAACCCTGTGCGCGAAGTGAAGCGCAACCTTAAATTGAAGCTCGGAATAACTCATTGGAAATGGAGCGTTCGGATCATATGGGAGAGCCCCAAAAGGAGGAATTATCCTCCCAAAAGATAGCGGAAAATCAGGTATTATTGAACCAGCGCCGGTATGCCTTACAAGTGCGCCAAGCAAAATTTGAATAAACGAAAAAACGAATACGATCGCATACAACCTGGCAACTTTAAACCCGGTGTTAACTTCCTTCAGCTTAAAATCTTTCCAAAGTCGCGATGTAAAAAGCGAAATTAAAAAAGTCATACACAAAACAATTTCAGCAAGCGTTGCATGAGTTATGGCAATTGTTATTCTGACGGGTTCAATATGCGAGACGGGGAAAACCCCGACGACAACATCTTGAAGTTTTGGATTTGACACAACAAGAACCCTCAATCCACCGAGCGTCGCTTGAAGTAAAACTGAGACGAAAGCGATGACGCCGAAAACCTTCATGTATTTGGGCTGATCACTCTTAAGAAGCCAAACCATAAGTATGGTTATCAAAATCCCAAGCGTTCCAGCGACAAGCCGATGTCCATGTTCGTATAAAACTCCACCAGCCATCCTTGGGAATAAAGTCCCATAGGAAAGTGGCCAATCTGGAACAGCGTCCCCAGACCCGGTGCTTGTGACTGAAGCTCCAACACCTATGAGAAAAACGGCGAAAATCGCAGTTAAAGTAGCGAAACGATGTAAACTTTTTGAATACATTAGAAAGTCGTCGATTTAAATTTTAAAAACAGGGAGAGCAAATCGCTCTCCCAGAAGTTTATTTAGCTTCAACCTTAACTGGAACCGTCTGAGGGATATAATCTTCCTCAGCCCCTGGGACACTATAATCATAAGGACCACGATAAACCGTCGGAAGCTCAGGTCCCCAGTTGCCATGAGGCGGTGGTGAATCCGTTTGCCATTCAAGAGTCGTTGCTTTCCAGGGGTTTTTATCCGCCTTTGGACCGCGGAACATGCTCCAGAAGAAATTAAACAGGAAAATCAATTGGGCAAAACCAGCAACAAAAGCTGCTATCGTAATGAACTTATTTAACCCAACAAATTGCGATGTGAAGTTATATTCCGTGAATGAGTAATATCTTCTTGGAACACCAGCGATTCCCTGGAAGAACATCGGGAAGAAAATCCAATAAACACCGATAAATGTCAACCAAAAATGAACTTTTCCAAGCTTATCGTTCATCATTCTACCAAACATCTTCGGAAACCAATGATAAACCCCTGCGAACATACCAAATGTTGAAGCTGTTGCCATTGTGAAATGGAAATGCGCTACTACAAAATATGTATCGTGCAATTGTATATCAACAGGAGCTGTCCCTAAAAATGCTCCAGTGAGCGCCCCGGGTA
>JAPYWO010000300.1 GCA_028276305.1 Candidatus Thermokryptus sp. | reverse complement strand
GGATATTTGGGCACAAAATTGGAGAAAGTTAAAGTCACAGTTCAAGAAGTAAAACCACAAAAGCAAACTTTGCAACAGGAAGAGAAAGTTGAGAAGTTGATTCAAGTTGATCCAATTGAAGTTGAAATTGGTTATGGTTTAATCCCGCTTGCAGATGAGGAGCAAGGTGGAACTTTGTTCAAGAGGATAATAGGTATAAGAAAACAGCTCGCACTTGAACTTGGAATCATCGTTCCACCTGTAAGGGTCAGGGATAATATACATCTTCAGCCAAATGAATATGTCATTAAAATTCGTGGGAATAAAGTCGCTTCTTGGGAGGTTAAACCTGGTTTTTATCTTGCGATGAATCCGGGGACAGCAGAGGGCGAGATCGCTGATGGAATTAAAGTCAAAGAACCAGTTTATGGATTTGACGCTTATTGGATTCCGCCTCATAGAAAAGAAGAGGTTGAGGTTTTGGGATATACCGTTGTTGAGCCAGTATCTGTAATAGCGACACATTTAATTGAAATTTTGCGGAGAAATGCGGGCAAAATTTTGAGCAGGCAAGATGTTAAGGTGTTGATTGATAGTTTGCGTGAGGATTATCCAGCGCTTGTTGAAGAGATAAACGCTGAAACTTTGCCAATAGGTACAATTCAAAAGGTTTTGCAAAATCTTCTCAGCGAAGGGATACCCATTCGTGATATGGTCACTATACTTGAGGCGTTACTTGATTATTCAAGGGTTACAAAAAATGTTGATGTGTTGACTGAATATGTAAGGCACTCGCTTTCCGAAACGATCGCACGGCTTTATCAGGACGATAACGGCGTGATTCACGCTATACAGCTTGATCCGAGAATTGAGGAGATAATTACGCAGGCGTTACAGCAGGGTGCTTCGCAGACACAGACGCTTGGTTTACCGCCGAATTTAGTCCGTGCAATCAACAATTCAGTTGAAGAGAATGTTGAAATTGCCAAAGGGCTTGGATATGCGCCCGTTGTGATTTGTTCGGCGACCGTTCGTCTTTACTTTTATAGGTTGATACATTCAAGCTTTCCAGATGTCAGCGTAATTTCATACACTGAACTTCCCACAGATGTTGATATTGAAATAATCGGGCGGATAAAAATTAACAACGGGGCTTAAAAATTTCTTTTTTAGGTGTTTTTGATTATTTTTATGACGGAGTTAAAAATAAATTTGATTTCTCAATGGATCGTCTTTGGGCTCCCTGGAGGGCTAAGTATATTGAAAGTTTTTCAAATGAAGAATCCAAGGGAAAAGAATGCCTCTTTTGTGAGAAAGCCAAATCAAACGACGATGAAAAAAATCTTGTTCTCTTCCGAGGTGAAACCTGCTACATCATAATGAACCTTTTCCCCTACAATTCAGGACACATAATGGTCGTCCCTTACAAGCACACTTCAAGTTTTTCATCTCTAACGGAAGAAGAGATGCTTGAATTGATGAAAGTTATAAAAAAAGGTATTTCAGCTCTTGAAATCGCCTTAAAACCTCATGGTTTTAATATCGGGGTTAATCTCGGGCGCGTCAGCGGGGCTGGGATTGAGGACCATATACACTTCCATATAGTCCCAAGGTGGAATGGCGACACTAATTTTATGCCCGTGATTTCGGAGACGAAAGTCATATCCGAGCTTTTATCGGATACATATAAAAAAATTAAAAGCGCCCTTGAGAAGGTCTCTGATTAAACCAAAGGGGTTAAAGATTCATCTAAATTTGTGAAGTCAAAAACAAAATTGAGGAATTACTATGTTGAGGTCAAAATTGTCTCTTTTAGCGCTTTTCCTTGTTGGAATCTTTCTAATTTCCGGTTGCACAAAGGAATCGGAATTAACCTCTCCTTTGACCAGCGCTGACAAGGAAGCGATCAAACAAATAATTGAAAGTGACGATTTCATTTCAGGCGCTGATGTTGCTTTAAACGATGGGACATATTTACCGCCGAATTTTGAGTTTGGTTCGCTTTCAAAGGAATTTTATCCTTTGAGGTGGGGCAGAGTTGTTAAGAAGGTCACCAAGGATTACAATTACGAGCAGGTGAATGATACTCTTGTCATTGTCACGATAACAAGGACGGTTGAATCAGATCTGAAAATCGCTGGGTCTTACACGCAGGGGAAGACAACGCCAGATACCGTTATAACCAAGCCATTGACTGAGGTATTCACCTGCAAGGTTCAAGTTGTAAAGAAAGAAAACGCTGACGCTCCAAATGCCAGGAAGTGGAGGATATGGGCTGTTTCGCTTGTCCAGGGTGGAACTCAAAATTCAAACATAACGATCAAGAAAATAACTTTGACATTACCAGATGGTAATACTATTGAGGTTACCGATCCGTTGAATCAATTTTATCGCCCCGGTTTCTTGGGTAGGCATGGAGTTCCATCATTTAACCCATCCGCGCTTGTTAAGTTCACGGTGACAGTTCAAAGTGCAACACCCGACACTGACATCGTTTCCATGACTTATGGAGTTGATCGTTTCGGTTTCTTCAGAGCGAGGAAACTTTTCAAGATGGTCTCGTCAAGCGGGAATGAAGAGGTTTATGAGGCGGAGTTGAAGGTTCATTTGCATAGGGGGAATTTCAATGCGATGATACATGCAATTTCAAGAGAGTCGCTTTATGATGATAGCGCCCCGGTTTCCGTCTCGGTTTGGGGTGTTCCGTATGTAGTGTTTTAGTAAGTTTAAGGGCGGTCTAAAAAGACCGCCCGTTTTTTTAAACTTATGTAAAATAGTTGATGAACAAATCGGACATTGAACTTGTCAATGAGTTTAAAAATGGAAATACCTCTGCTTTTGATGAAATCGTCAAAAGATATCAACGGAAAGTTTATATGCTCGCAAGAAGAATTCTCGGAAACCATGAAGATGCGGACGACATCGCTCAAGAGGTCTTCATTAAACTTTTTTATTCACTTAATGATTTCAAAGGAGAGTCAAGTTTGTTCACCTGGATTTACAGAATAACGGTAAATGAGTGTAAGAGTTTTTTGAGGAAAAAGAAGATAAAAGAGT
>JAPYWO010000298.1 GCA_028276305.1 Candidatus Thermokryptus sp. | reverse complement strand
GACTTTACGAGGTAAAAGATTTTGATACAATTGATCAGATTAGAGATGAACTTGAGGATAGGTTTGGTAAACTACCAGAAGAAGTTGAAAATTTGCTTTATATTTCCAAGATAAAATTTTTGGCTGAAAAAGTCGGAATTAAAAGGGTGGAAATAAGTAGGGAAGCGATACGCATTGTGCTTGTTGAAGAGATTTTAAATAACGAAGTCAGTTTTAAAACGCTCGTTGATGTTTTATCAAGGGGTGCAAGTGTAAAATTTGAAAAGAAAGGGAATGAATTGTCTTTAAAGTTTAAAGGTTCATCTTCAGCCAAGCAGAACATGTTGAGGTTTCTTGATATCCTTGAAGAATTGTCAGGAAATTTTTCTTATTATGAGGGAAACTTTACCACCTATCCATAAATTTTTGTCATCCTCGTTAAAGCTTAGAGTTTCATAACCCCTTGCCGATGGGACAAGATATATTTTGCCATGCTCTGATTTGAAGTATCGTATAAATGCATTGTTTCCGGTAACTGCGAATACGATGTCTCCGTTTTCTATTTTTGTATCTTGTTTAATTATAGCGATGTCATTTTTAAAAATTCCGGCTTTTTGCATACCGTCATCTGGAACTATAACTGCGAAAGAACTTGGGTGGTCAAACATTTTGGCGTCAATTTTTACCGTGCCGATTAAATTTGTGAACATAAGAAGTGGGTTTTTTGAGTTAAATTTTGATATGAGTGGTATTTCTTTGATGTCATTTTCCTCTTTGAACATTATGTCTTTGGGTATGATATTCCTTGATTTTCCGATAACTTTTTCTATGTAGCCCTTTTTCTCAAGCGATTTTAAAATTGAGTAAACCGCATTCGTTGATTTGAATTTAAATTCTTCACATATCTCACGGACGGTTGGTGGTTTTAAATTTTTTGAGATGTAATCCCTTATGAATTCAAGTATTTGGTTTTGTCTTTCCGTTAAGGGTCTCATTCGCTATGCTTTTCGTTTGTTTAATTCACTTGCTAATATACTGAACATTTGTTCAAAAATCAAGGGGAAGTTAAATTGTTTTAGAAAGGTGTAATTTGTAAAAGAAAAATAACGCCTTTTGGGGATAAGTATACCCATCCCTCTTGATAAATAAGTTTAAAGACATATATTTAAAGTGCAGTGGTAGATTGTGGTGAATTGTGGAAGAAAAATAAAGGACCCCCTGTGTCATCGTTTAAAGGAAGTTACAAATATGCGGTTGATGAGAAGGGCAGGGTGAGCATCCCCGCCCGGATGAGGAAATATCTATCGCCAGAGGCGAACGAGACCTTTGTTATAACGAGAGGGACGGAGACATGCCTCTTTCTTTTTCCGCTTGATGAATGGGAGAAGCTTGAAAATAGATTGAAGGAGTTAAATACTTTTAATCCTGAGCATCGGTTTTTGATAAGGGTTCTTCTTATGTGGGCTGTAGAAGTGACCCTTGATAATCAATCAAGGATTATGATACCGAGGAACTTGTTGGAGTTTGCAAAAATAGAGAAAGAGGTTTTGATGATCGGGACACTTGATAAAATTGAGATTTGGAATCCAGACATATATGAGCAGTACATTGCTTCTCAGCCGGAAAATTATGAGAAAGTTGTAGAAAAAGTTTTGGGTATGAAATGAACCAGAATGTGTTTCACATACCGGTGATGGTTGATGAGGTAATTAGATATTTGATAACAAAGGAGGATGGGGTTTACATTGATGGGACAATTGGTGGTGGAGGGCATAGCGAAGAGATTTTGAAAAGAACAAAGTGTAAAGTGATTGGATTTGATATTGATCCAGAGGCGATTAAATTTGCTCAGGAGCGTTTGAAGCCATTTGGCGAAAGAGTTATAATTCTGCGCAGAAATTACGCTCAAGTTAAGGAAGCATTAGCTGAGTTGGGTGTAAGCAAGGTGTCGGGATTTTTGCTTGATCTCGGTGTTTCGTCCTTTCAACTTGATTACGGTGGTGGTTTTAGCTTTAGATTTGATGAAAAACTTGATATGAGGATGGACAGGACTTCTAATTTGACGGCTGAACGAATTTTGAATGAGTTTTCAGAGGAAGACATTGCTTTGATAATTCGTTTTTTCGGAGAGGAGCGAAGGGCGAGGATGATAGCGCGAGAAATAGTTAGGTATCGGCAGAGGAAAAAAATAGAAAGAACCAGCGAGCTTGTGAAATTGATTGATAAGGTTGTGCCAAGAAAATATAGATTAAAAACTTTGGCGAGAGTTTTTCAAGCGTTGAGGATAGCGGTAAATAAAGAACTTGACAATCTTAAAGTCGCCCTTGATTCATCGGTTGATATTCTTGAGAAGGGCGGGAGAATTGTCGTGATTTCATATCATTCGCTTGAGGATAGAATTGTTAAGTCATTTTTCAAATCAAATGAGAAGATAAGAAACTTGACGAAAAAGCCAGTGACGCCAAAGGAGGAAGAGATCAGGTTGAACCCGCGTTCAAGGAGCGCTAAGTTAAGAGCAGGAGAAAAGATAACGGAGTGAATTTCAATGCAAAGGTTAAGCGGTGTGAAAATACTTGCTTTTTTACTTACAGTTGGTATCCTCGTGCTCATGTATATATGGAATTCTTATGTTGTTGATAGGAAAGCAAGTGAGATTATAACTCTTGAAAAGCAGATTGAAGCATTGAAAATTGAAAACATAATCCTTGAAGCTAAGTATGATAAGCTTGTCTCTGCGAATTATATAATCCCATTTGCAAAGCAAAAGCTTGGGCTTGTTTTTCCGAAAGGAAATCAAAAAGAGATCACGGTGGATAAAGGTGAATTTTGAACTCAAAAATACCATTGGACGGGATTTTGTCGGTGTTTTCAATTCAAGGTTAAGGTTTGCGTTCTATATTTTATCTTTCGTGCTCTTGCTCTATGTTTTAAGGTTGTTGGAGTTACAAATTTTTAAACATTCATATTTTTCCACCGCTTCACGGAAACAGTATTTTACGGAGGTGATTTTGCCAGCTAAGCGTGGTTTAATTTTAGACAAAGAGGGTAGAATTCTTGC
>JAPYWO010000299.1 GCA_028276305.1 Candidatus Thermokryptus sp. | reverse complement strand
AAACTGCTTATCAAAAGTTTGTCTCCCTTTACAAAAGCAGGAACATTCACATCAAAAGCGACGCTGTCATAATTTTGAGTGTTGAAAAGGTCTATCCCTCGCATTATTACCCTGTATCTACCCGCTGGAACATAAAACCTGAGGACATCAACAACATCCTGACCCGCTGTCCCAACTGTATCGGGAAACCCGGTTTCAATCTTCCAACCTTTTCTGATGATTAGGGAATCCTTATCAAGATTTACCACATCAAGACGGAAAAAAAGAGAAATGTTATACTTGCCATCTTTAAATTGATAGGTGAGTTTTGATTTTTGCACTGAGTAAAAAATCTCAAGATAGTTTTGTTGGTCGGAATGTCTGAAAACCGCATAATCAACATTCAAGCCGAGTTTTCCTTCAATTAGAAACGATGAGATTAAGTTTGCAAGGGCTAAAATTAAAATTTTCATCTCACAAGGTGAAAGTTTTTGTTTTCAAAATAAAAAAGGGTGAACCCCATCAAATTGAAAGGGCTCACCCCGAAAATTTAAACGATATCGGACAGGAACAAGTTTTTACATCGCAAATCTGAGTGTGAGGAACTGGTTGTTATCAAAGAATTTAACTTTCCTGTATGTGTATTCAACGCTTGCTTCAAGCGTTCCGCCAAGCGGTATATTGAAACCAACCCCAAACGACGGGGAATTGAAGACATAATCGGTTTCATTAACATAGGAATATCCAACTCTCAAGAAAAGCATATTTTTAAATGAGTATTCAAGACCGCCTTTATATTCATCAAGTGTAAAGTTATTGTTCTGGAAGCTCCCTGCAAGCGTCAAAGATGATTCCCCAATTTTGAAGCTATAAGCGAATCCAAGTTCAAACGCAGCTGGAAGTTCAAATTCCTGCAGTGGGACTCTCAACGATCTCACTGGTGAACCTGGCTCTGAACCCGGTATCACAACGCCCCATTCAAGGTCTGGTCCGTCAAATTTCATATTACCACCGACATTTTTCATCACGGCGCCGAATTTCAAACCGCTCTCAAGACGATACTGCAAACCGATGTCAACAGCAAAGCCAGTTGCCGATTCCCTCAAAATTCTCTCGCTTATAAGTTTCAAATTCGCACCGACATAAATCCTATCCGTCATCCTTCTGCTGTATGAGACCGCTGCTGTAAGAAATGTCGGGCTAAACCTTTCACCTGTTCCATCCGGTTCGTCAACCGTCGTAACGGGAATCTCACCGAAGTCAAGCGATTTCAAACTCACACCGAAAACACCAACCCCGCCAAAATTAGCGATAGCTGAAAGATAGTTAACTTTTATATCTGCAATCCAAGTCACATGGGAAAACATCGCTTCAGCCGACTTATTCGTGAAGCTTGCCCCAGCTGGGTTCCAGAACAAAGCGTCAACGCCATTAACTTCAGCCACAACTCCACCACCTAATGCAACTCCTCTTGAACCAACGGGAATTCTCAACTCCTCCGCTCCAGCTGTTCCCTTCCTTTTGCTTGTTCCAGCTTCAAGCGAAGTTAAAATTAATGCCAAACCTATGAGCGATAGTATTATTTTCTTCAACATATCTTCCTACTCCGTTGTTTATTTTTTATTTTTGAATTCAAGAACGAAGACCCGGCGCCAGAGAAAGGCGCCGGCTTAACTTTAGAAGTATCTCAATCTCTCCTCTCTCTGGAAGACGACAACTTTCAAAACCTTGCTCCCAATTCCTGGTGCCTCAACATGGACGATGTAAATTCCACTTGCAACTGGAACACCAGCTTCATTCCTGAGGTCCCATCTCAAATATGGGCTGTCATCATTCTTCTTCAATGTCCTGATGAGGTCACCAGCGACTGTAAATATCCTTATCGTGCATTCTTTCGGCAAACGAGTAAATGTTATGAACGCCTCGGTGATTTCTTTTTCAAGCGGTGAAGCACCGAAATACGGGTTCGGAACCGCATTCACAAGCTCAAGATCGCTCTTCGCTGTTTCAACACTGTAAGCAGGTGCAGAAGGCGCCGTTATCTCAAAGACATCATTAACCGTGTTCGGATGATTCGCATAAATTACAAGCTCATCAGCATCGCTAAAGGCAACATTACCCCTACGATTCCAAGTAGCCATATACATAACTGGCAAATCATTGTTCAAAATATCCTTTGAAAGATCTGCACTTTGCGTTGTGCTGTAATCCACATCAAATATAAACAACCATTCACGAGGTCCACTTGATGCAATATTATCATAAACGTTGAAATCCCCAGGCCAATACTTACCATCAACCAAACCATTTGCGACATTATTCTCCAAGAATCCAACAGCAAGTCGTCTATTTCCTTCAATATCATAAACAGCAAGTGGAACATTGGGTTGATTATTCAGACCAAATTCCTGGAATGCATATCCACCAGATGGATTCTTTATAAACGGAGCAAATTCTGTCTTAGCTGGGGCAGCATTTGCCCTTCTCAAATACCTATATCCAAAAGATGCATTCTGATGAGTTGGGTCAAAATTGCCATCTGTGTCAGTTGTTGCGAAAACAATCTTTATATTCCTCAATTTATCAGGTGTGACAACATCGCTGTGTTCATTCCCACTGACAAATATGCCATACGGTGAAACATAACCAAATGCGCCATTAAATGTGAATAGATGTGATGGGAGTCCGAAACTTGTCATAATATCAGCGTTTGCCCAAGTCAATTTCCTCGTTCCCTTGGTCCAAGCCCAATCCTTCGGACCTGCCGGAGGACCAACAACTTTAAATTGTATTCCATCAACGACTGTGTAATTTCCGTCGCCACTTTGATTTGTTTGACCTGTGAGTTTTGTTTGATTCGCTGTTTTATCAATTAGTTTCCAAGTGATTTCACCGCCAACTTCTTCAAATCTAACTTCATAAGTATGCCCTGTCAACTTAGTTGGGTCAACTACAAGTCCAAAGACCTCACCATCACTTACTCCTGATTTATGGACACCTTTAACAGTATCACCAAATGTTGATGTATACCTTATGCCAGGGCTTACTGGCTTAGGTG
>JAPYWO010000297.1 GCA_028276305.1 Candidatus Thermokryptus sp. | reverse complement strand
GGAAACTGTCAATAAATTTTTTTAATTGTGCTATAGCAAGCTCGTAGAAGCCCTCGTTGTAAAGATTTATCGCGAGTTTGAATTCGGCGTTTTCCTTTGTGTCTTGAGCCAATGCGAATGAGAAAAGTAAGAGTGTAAGAAATATGATGAAGCGGATCTTAAACATAAGGTCGGGTTAATTTTTTTGTCAAGTTAAAATCCTTGCGACATCTTTTGCGAAATAAGTTAAAATTAAATCTGCACCGGCTCTTTTTATCGCAGTTAATGTCTCAAGCATTATCCTCTGTTCATCAATCCAGCCGTTTAAAGCAGCTGCTTTTATCATTGAATATTCACCGCTTACTTGATAAGCTGCTACTGGAACTTTAAATTCCTGTTTAACTCTATAAATCACATCAAGATATGCAAGCGCTGGTTTGACCATAACTATATCCGCTCCTTCAAGTATGTCAAGGGCGACCTCTCTTATGGCTTCATCTGAATTTGCTGGGTCCATTTGATGGCTTTTTCTGTCTCCAAACTTTGGTGCTGATTCTGCAGCTTCTCTAAACGGTCCATAAAACCCAGATGCATATTTCGCTGAATAGGCCATAATCGGGACATTTTGGAATCCATTTTCATCAAGTATCTTTCTTATAGCTGACACCCTTCCGTCCATCATATCACTTGGAGCGACCATATCTGCACCTGCTTCAGCATGAGATAAGGCTTCCTTTGCCAGGAGTTCAACTGTTTCATCGTTTGCTATCTCGTATTTACCGGGAGCAACTTCTTTTACTATTCCACAATGTCCGTGGGATGTGTATTCACAGAGACAAACATCCGTTATAACGACGAGTTCGGGTATTTCTTTTTTTAGCGCTCTTACGGCTCTTTGAATTATCCCATTTTCATCGTATGCTTCGGAGCCGTATTCATCTTTGCGTTCCGGTATTCCAAATAGAATTACCGCTGGTATTCCAAGTTTATAAATCTCCTCGCAGTCGCGAATTAAGTTATCTATTGATTGCTGATATACCCCGGGCATTGAGCGAACCTCACGCTTTACATTTTGCCCCGGGCAAACGAAGAGTGGGTAGATTAAGTCATTGACCGAAAGTTGCGTCTCGGCGACCATCTTTCTGAATTGTTCTGTCATTCTCAATCTGCGAAGGCGAACCGTTGGGAATCCAACCGTTTGTGATATTAATTGTGCGAATCCCATGGCTTTACGCTTTTTTGTTTTTAAAGTATCAACTTTGCTTTAAATTTTCAATCTTTTCATCGCCAGGGTTTGCTGGTTTTAATTTGGGGCTTGGGACAAGAAGTGAGGCGATTATTGAGATTGTTATTATGCTGAAAACGACAGCAAGCGCAATGAGGGTTGGAATTTTGTAAATGTCGGATATAAGCATTTTTATTCCGATGAACACAAGCACTATTGAAAGACCGTATTTGAAATATCTGAACAAAGTCACAAAGCCAGCTATTGCGAAATACAGAGCTCTTAAACCGAGGATTGCGAAAATGTTTGAGGTGTAAACTATGAAAGGGTCTCTTGTTATGGCAATTATCGCTGGGATTGAATCAACTGCGAACATTACATCTGTGCTTTCAACAACGAGAAGGACGATGAAAAGAGGAGTCGCAATGAGGTTTTTCCCTTGCTTTACGAAAAATTTTCCATTGACATAGTCAGGCGTGATTTTGAAGAACTTGCGGAAAAGTTTTATAACGGGATTTCTTTCTGGGTGAATTTCTCTGTCTTTTTGTGTTGCCATCTTTATGCCCGTGAGGATTAAAAATAAGCCGAAGACATATATTATCGGGTGAAAGATTTTTATCAGGGTAATCCCTGCGAAAATGAAAATCGCCCTCATAATTATCGCTCCGAGAATTCCCCAGAAAAGGACTTTATGCTGATACATGGGTTTTACGCCAAAGTAAGTAAATATCATAAGGAAGACAAATATATTGTCAACGCTGAGGGATTTTTCAACGAGGTAGCCGGTTAAGAATTCCAATGCGGATTCTTTTCCATGCCAAAAGTAAACGAGGACATTGAAAGCCAAGGCGAGCAGAATCCAAACGATACTCCAGGTTATGGCTTCTTTAAATTTAACTTCATGCGCTTTTCTATGGAAAACACCGAGATCAAGGGCGAGCATTCCAAGGACGAAGATATTGAAAATAATCCACATCAATGTTTCGGTAAGATGCATTCTCTCGCTTTTTTCTTTTAAGTTATCAAAAAAGGACATCAAAACAAAAACCGTTTCTGGGTTGGCTTGTTTATTTTGGGGCGTTTTCTTATATTTAAGCGCTATGAAAAAGGAAATGTTCTTGTTGTTTGAGGGTTTTATGCGGAAGCTCATTATAGCAATTGACGGTCCTGCTGGTTCGGGCAAGAGTACAACCGCTAAACTCGTGGCTCAAAAGCTTGGCTATCTTTACATAGATACCGGAGCGATGTATAGGGCTTTGACTCTTAAGGTAATTGAGTTGGGTATAGACCCGAGCGATGAAGAGGAAATTATCAAGGTTGCTCGGGATACTAAAATTGAACTTTTCTATGAAAACGGAGATTTAAGGGTTTTACTTGACGGAAGAGATGTAACCGAGAAGATAAGGTCTCCCGAGGTGACATCTTTGGTGAGTGTTGTGAGCGCCCATCCGAAAGTTAGAGATGAAATGGTCAAAAAACAGCGTGAGCTTGGCAAAAATGGCGGAGTTGTGATGGATGGGAGGGATATCGGGACGGTTGTATTCCCGGACGCCGATTTGAAAATTTTTATGAACGCTGATGTAAAAGAAAGAGCTAAAAGAAGACAAAAAGAGATGAAAGCGCAGGGCTTTGATGTTGATATTGACGAGATTATAAAGGAAATTGAAGAAAGGGATCGGCTTGATTCAACTCGTGAGGTGGGACCGCTGAAGAAAGCTGATGACGCTTTTGAAATTGACACGACGAATTTGACGATTGACGAGCAGGTTGAAATTGTTCTGAAAAAGGCGTATGAGTTAATAAATCAAAATTCAAATTGAGGTAACAAATGCAAGT
>JAPYWO010000296.1 GCA_028276305.1 Candidatus Thermokryptus sp. | reverse complement strand
GGTGCTGCGCTTGATGTTTTTTCTGAGGAGCCACCGCCGAAGGACCATCCTTTGATAAAGCATCCAAAGGTTATAGTAACTCCGCATCTTGGGGCAGCTACTGAAGAGGCGCAGGAGAAGGTTGCAATTCAGATAGCGCATCAAATTGCGGATGCTTTAAAAGGTCGTGCTATTGTTGGGGCTGTGAATGCGGAAATTTTGCAACTTGCCATGAATGAAGAGATAAAACCATATCTTTTGCTTGCTGAAAAGATCGGGCTTTTGCATGCGCAACTTTTAAAGGGTAAACTTTTAAGTATCAGAGCTTCATTCACAGGTGATGTTTTAAAAAATTCTTCGCAGATTTTGATCTCGGCATTTTTGAAGGGTTTGTTGAATTATTTGATGAGTGAGCCGATAAATTACATAAATGCTCCCGTTTTGGCTAAGGAAATGGGACTTAACATAAGCGAGAAGACAGGGGAGAGCTGGGGCAATTACACATATCTTTTAAGTTTTGAAGTTAAGACGGACAAGGAAACGAGGTCAATCTCGGGAACCTGTTTCGGGAACAGCGATGTCAGGATTGTCGGGATGGATGAGTTTCATTTTGAATTCAAGCCAGAGGGGATTCTACTTGTTTATTCAAACATTGACAGACCTGGGATGCTCGCTGCGGTAAGCTCAATCCTTGCTCGTTCAAATATTAACATTGCAGGTCTTTCGCTTGGCAGGTATGGAATAGGTCAAAGGGCTTTAACAGTGATGAGCGTTGATAGCGAAATACCTCAGGAAGTTTTGAAAGAGATATCATCCGTTGATGGGATTTTTGATGTTAGGGTCGTGAAGTTGTAATTGTGGCACAATTTTTGATAGCGTTCGTAAAGAAGGGGCTTGGAAAAACTTGACAAAGAAAAATTTATGTGTTATATTTTAAGTGGTTTGATGAGAACGAGAATTTAAAAACAAAATTTTCGCGCGAGGTTGAGTGAATTGTTACTGTTTGTCTTCTCGTCTTTGCGTTGCTTCTGTGATGATGATAATTCCCGCTTAACGGCTTTCCAAATTTAAAACAAACATATCAGGAGGAGTAAAGATATGTATCGCAAATTGTTAATTCTCACCGTGATGCTTATCCTTCCGGGGTTGTTGTTGGCGCAAGTCGGTAAAATTGCAGGTAAAGTTGTTGACAGAGAGACGAAAGAGCCATTGATAGGGGCAAATGTCATAATTGAGGGAACAACGCTCGGTGCGTCAACAGACCTAAACGGTAACTATGTGATACTTAATGTCCCACCTGGAATTTACACATTAAAAGCAAGTTATGTTGGATATCAAACGATAACAATTAGAAATGTCCGCGTCACTGTCGGTTTGACAACGGAGGTCAATTTTGAATTGCCAAGCGAGGCGATTCAAGTCCCAACAGTTGAGGTTGTCGCTGAAAGACCTCTCGTTCAAAAGAACGCGACGAATGAGATAAGAGTTGTCCGTGCGGAAGATGTTCAAAACATGCCTTTGCGTGGTTATACAAGCGTGGTTGCAATTCAAACCGGTGTAGTTCAAGTTGGCGGGACGATTTATGTAAGAGGTGGAAGGAGTGAAGAAGTTGCATACTTTGTTGACGGTGTTTACTTCAACAACCCGTATAACTATGCGAGGACTGGTGAGGTTGTCACAACCGCAATTGAAGAGGTCTCATATCAAGCTGGTGGTTTCAATGCTGAATATGGATATGCTATGTCGGGCGTGGTCGTGACAACTACAAAAACAGGTGGTTCAAGGTATTCAGCGACACTTGAAATGATAACTGACGAGTATGGTGGCTTCTTTAGGAGCAAAGAGACGGGTAACCCGAACTTCCACAAGAAAAACGCTCTCACCGGGGCTTATTCACAAGGTTACAGCTTGTATTCATTGAGCTTGGGTGGTCCAGTTCTTCCGGGCTTTGATAAGATAAGATTCTTCGTTGCGCTTGAGAGAACTTTCATGAGGAACAGACGACCCTCTTTCTATAACGGAGTTCAAGCAACGGTTGTAGAAGGAAAAGATACCTTTAACATCAATATACCAGCGGGTATTTTAAGAGGGAACTCAACATCAAGGTGGCTTTTCAACGGGAATGTCGTTTTTGATTTCAAACCGTTTAACTTAAGAATAGGTGGAACATCGTTCTTCAGGACGGATAGGGAATACATCCACTCTTATTCAGCGTTTAATTACAACAGGATGCCGAGGACTGAAGAAACAACGCATGGTTATTATGCGAAGTTAACGCATACAATTTCTCCAAGGACATTTTACACATTGATGTTCAGCTGGTATAGGACATTCACCGAATCAGGCGATCATTTCTGGTGGGATGATATTGAGTCGTACGGGGACAAGAATAAGAACCCACAGCTTAGGGATTGGGGAAGAAATCAGCCATTTAGACCGTTTTCACTTTTCGCTCAGGAAAACACTGTTTATCCAAACTACAGCAAGAACTTGTCAAGTTATTGGGGGCTTAAATTTGACATTTTGCATCAGATTGGAAGAGTTCATGAGATCAAAGCGGGATTTGATTTCAGGTATAATACGATCAGGGTTTATGGTCTAAGGGCGCTTGATATAGCTCAGAATAGAAGGACAAACCCAACGGGTTCAAACGAGAACATTTATCAAACGGCATTTGTCAATACCCTTGGTTATGATGTGACTGGTAAGACAGAGGTCAATACTGGGAGAAATGGTGCCAAGCATCCAATCGTTGGTGCAGCATACATTCAAGATAAGATTGAATTGCCCGAGTTGATTTTGAACCTCGGTTTGCGTGTTGATTATATCAATCCAAACACAGACCAACTTGTTGATCCGACGAACATCATCCTTGAGTCAAAGGGTGATTGGTATGACTTTGCGGATGCGAACTTCAAGTCGTCAAAACCGTATTACATTTTCGCTCCAAGGTTAGGAATTTCGTTCCCGGTCACTGATAGGACGGTATTCCATGCCCAGTATGGTGTTTTCAGCCAGGCGCCTCAGTTGAACTTGTTCTACACGAGCACGATATTGTTCGCCCAGTATAT
>JAPYWO010000295.1 GCA_028276305.1 Candidatus Thermokryptus sp. | reverse complement strand
TTTTTCAGACACAGCAACTGTATCTTAATGTTTTGAGGAATAAACAGTTGTTAAAAGTTGCGCAGGACAATTTGAAAAGGAGTCAAAGACAGCTTGAGAGGATATTAGAAGCGAATCGCGTTGGTTCAGTGTCGCTTGCCGATGTTTACAAACAGGAGGTTCAGGTTGGAAATGACGAGCTTCAGTTGATAAGGGCGCAGGCGAACTATGATAAAGCGAAAGCGGATTTGCTTGTTTATCTCGGGTTGATACCGACGGATGAATATGAATTTGAAGACCCTTCAATTCAACTTGAAATTGACACGACCGAGTTCAGCGCACTTAGGGAGAGGATAAAAAATCTTGACGAGTTGATTTCAATCGCGCTTGATAGAAGACCGGATTACAAGAGTTCTATTTCAAATTTGAATTCCGCAAGGTCTGGGGTAACCGTTGCGATGTCAGGTTATATGCCGACTATTTCTGCATCCGCAAGTTATAATTTAAACAGCAATGAGCTGAAGACACTGCCGAACAATCGCTCAATTGGCTGGGGAATAAGTATAAGTTTTCCAATTTTTGATCGTTTGCAATTGCAGACCCAGGTTCAGCAGGCGAAGATAAATGTTAAAAATGCAGAAGTTCAAGTTGAGCAGGTAAAGAGACAGATAACGGCTGATGTTAAAAAAGCGATACTTGACATTGAATCGGCGATGAAACAGCTTGAAGTTGCACAGAGGCAGGTCAAGTCAGCTGAACTTGATTTGAAAACCGCAGAGGAAAAGTACAACATTGGTGCTGGGACATTGCTTGACCTTTTGATAGCAACAGCTAATTATACATCCGCTGTGAGTTCGCAGGTGAACGCAGTTTATGATTACATAGTTGCCAAAGCACAACTTCAATATGCACTTGGTGAACTTGACTTTTAAAATTGTAACAAACTAAAATGAGAGCCCGTAATTCAAAATAAAAAATTTGTTTCAAGATGGTCAAAAACAATAATAAACGAAAGAAAAGGCGTTTAATCTTTGCCGTTCTTTTGGGATTTATTGTCATTGTGTCGGTAGTTGTTGGAATTTTAAGTGGTGGCAGGGAAAAAGTTGTAGCAGTTCAAGTTGAGAAGGTTCAAAGGAGGGATATAACTCAAATTGTGACTGGGACGGGCAAAATCCAGCCGGAGGTTGAGGTGAAGATAAGCGCTGAGGTGAGCGGTGAGATAGTTGAATTGCCGGTAAAGGTTGGGCAAAAGGTTAAAAAGGGGCAATTGCTTGTTAAGATCAAACCAGATTTTTATGTTGCGAGGAAAGAGGCGATGGAGGCGAATTTAAAGTCCGCTTTAGCTCAGCTTGATATAGCCAAGGCAAATCTTTCAAAGGCGGAATCGGAATTCAAGCGTGCAGAGGAACTTTACGCAAAGAAGTTGATTTCGGATGCTGAATATGAAGCAACGAGGACAGCTTATACAGTTGCAAAGGCGCAATACGCATCTGCATCCTCTGCCGTTGAACAAGCAAGGGCTTCTTTAAAGCAGGCGCAAGAGGATCTCGCAAAAACGGTTATTTATTCGCCAATTGATGGTATTGTAACCCAACTTAATGCTGAAGTTGGAGAAAGAGTTGTCGGGACAAGCCAAATGGCTGGGACTGTTATCATGGTTGTCGCTGATCTGTCAAAGATGGAAGCAAGGGTTGATATAAGCGAGGTTGATGTCGTTCATGTTTCAATTGGGGATACAGCGATACTTTCCGTTGATGCTTTACCGGAGAAAAAGTTCAAAGGTGTTGTTTATGAGATTTCAAACGCTGCAAAAACGAAGGGATTGGGAACGCAAGAGGAGGTTGTGAATTTTGAAGTTAAAATTAAGATACTTGACAAAGAGACCGCTTTGCGACCCGGGATGTCGGTGACCGCAGATATAGAGACGGAGAAAAGGTATAATGTAATTGCAGTTCCAATTCAAGCTGTAACTGTGAGGTCAGTGAAAAAATCATCCGGTGGAAAGAATCCCGAATCAAACGATGAGAAAAACACGAAGGATGATATGGTTGAGGTTGTCTTCGTCGTCGAGGATGGAGTTGCGAAGGCAGTTCCAGTTAAGCGTGGGATAAGTGGGGAAACTTATGTGGAAATAGTTGATGGGTTGAAAGGCGATGAGGAGATAGTCGTTGGAAGTTTCAAAGCGATAAACAGAGAGCTTGAAGATGGTGTAAAAGTGAAAGTTTTAAAGACGAAAAAATAGTAAAAACAAATTTTTAAGGAGGTATTGAGATGGCATTAATCAAGCTTGAAAATGTAGTCAAGATATATGACCTTGGAGCTGAAAAAGTTCACGCTTTGAGAGGTATAAACCTTGAGATAGAGAAAGGCGAATATGTCGCAATCATGGGTCCGTCTGGTTCTGGAAAGTCAACTTTGATGAATATAATCGGTTGTCTTGATACGCCGACATCGGGTAGATATTTTTTGAACGGGATAAATGTAAGTGAGTTAAGTGATAACGAGCTTGCTAGGATTAGGAACAAGGAGATCGGTTTCGTTTTTCAGACATTTAATCTTTTGCCAAGGGCTGATGCCTTGCACAATGTTGAATTGCCTTTGATATATGCTGGTGTCCCTGGGGAATTAAGGAAGAAACTTGCGCGCGAGGCGCTTGAACAGGTGGGGCTTGGGGATAGATTACATCACAAACCGAATGAACTTTCTGGCGGGCAAAGGCAAAGGGTGGCTATCGCTCGGGCTCTTGTGAATAAACCATCAATAATTCTTGCTGACGAGCCAACGGGAAATCTTGACACCAAGACAGGAGCCGAGATACTTGCTCTGTTTGATGAACTTCACGAAAAGGGAAATACCATTATAATCGTGACGCATGAACCAGATGTTGCAAGGCACGCTCATAGAATTATAAGGATAAGGGATGGCTTAATTGAAAGTGATGAAAGAGTCGTTGATAGGTTAATTGCTAAAAAAGGATAAAAAAATTTCATCCGAGGGATGAACTTTACACTTCAACTCAAGGAAAGTTTTAAATCCGCTCTTCAATCAATTCTCGCACATAAACTTCGCTCTTCG
>JAPYWO010000294.1 GCA_028276305.1 Candidatus Thermokryptus sp. | reverse complement strand
GTGGCATTTCGCGAGTGCTTGAGTTTACGGCGGATAAATTTAAAATAATAAACCTTGGTTTTGATGTCCCTTTGAAGGAGTATTTTAAACAGCCGTATACTTTGTTTGCGAGTTTAATTGGTGGTGCTTTTCTTTCTATGGCTTCGCACGGCGCAGATCAGCTCATCGTTCAACGCCTTTTGACAACGAACTCACTTAAAAACAGCCAAAAAGCATTGATAACGACTGGATTTATCGTTGCGGTTCAGTTTTTCATTTTCCTTTTCATTGGGTTGATGCTTTACACTTTTTATAACGGAGCGAAGATGAACCCAAATGAGGTCTTCGCTGATTTTATTGTAAAGCATATGCCAAGCGGTGTCTCTGGTTTGATAATAGCGGGTTTGTTCGCAGCTGCGATGTCAACGCTTGCTGGGTCAATGAGCTCGCTTGCATCTTCCGCTATGGTAGATATTTACAAGCCGTATTTCGGCAAGGATAACGATGAAAGGAAGGAACTTTTCGTTTCAAGGGTTATAACCGCGATTTGGGCGGTTCTTTTGGTTGGGTCTGCTGTGTTTTTTATGCGCACGGAAAGGACAGTTGTTGAACTTGCTTTAAGCATCGCTTCCTTTACTTATGGTGGTTTACTTGGGTCTTTTCTTTTGGGAGTTTTGTTTAAAAAGGTTGATGAGGGAAGCGCCTTGGTCGGTTTTGTTTCTGGGGTTGTTGTGATGATTTATGTTATTTTGAATACGAAGATAGCCTGGACTTGGCACACTTTGATCGGTGCTTTCACTACGATCGTCGTTGGGAATTTGTTTTGGGCATTGAAAAGCAGGTTTAGTTGAATTTTGCTGATGAAAATTTTTAAATTTTAAAAAGTGTAAAACAAATGGAGGATTGAAATGAAACTTCCGAGATTTAAAAACGAACCGTTCACTGATTTCTCAAAACCTGAGAATCGGAAAAAGATGGAAAAGGCGCTCTTAAAAGTTGAGAGCGAGCTTGGTCGTGAATATGACATTGTAATTGGAGGTGAGAGGATCAGAACGCAGGAGAAATTTTACTCTTACAATCCATCAAAGAAAGATCAAGTTGTTGGGGTTTTGCAGAAAGGGGATGCTGAACTTGCAAAGAAGGCAATTGAAGTCGCAAATGAAGCTTTCAAGGATTGGGGAATGACCAAGCCAGAATATAGGGTAAAGATAATGTTGAAAGCTGCGCAAATTTTAAGGAAGAGGAAATTTGAGTTTGCTGCTTGGCAGGTCTTTGAAGTTGGTAAAAATTGGGCTGAAGCGGATGCAGATGTAGCTGAGGCAATTGATTATCTTGAATATTACAGCAGATGGATGCTCCATTATGCAAAAGGCGCACCGGTGGTGAAATATCCAGGTGAAAAAAATGAAATGGTTTATATCCCGCTTGGGGCTGGCGCTGTGATACCACCGTGGAATTTCCCGCTTGCGATTTTGCTCGGTATGACAGTTGGAGCTCTCGTCACCGGTAATACCGTCGTCTTGAAACCATCAAGCGATTCGCCGGTGATAGGTGCTAAATTTTACGAGCTGATGAAAGAAGCAGGGCTCCCGGATGGTGTTTTGAACTTCATCACTGGTCCTGGCTCAACGGTTGGGGATACGCTTGTCGCTCATCCGAAGACGAGATTTGTCGCCTTCACCGGTTCAAAGGAAGTTGGAATTCATATTTATGAACTTGCTTCAAAAGTTCAACCTGGACAGATATGGTTGAAGCGTGTAATAGCTGAAATGGGCGGGAAAGATGCAATTATTGTTGACAATGAAGCGGATATTGACGCAGCTGTTAAAGGCGTTGTCATTTCAGCTTTTGGTTATCAAGGGCAAAAATGTTCGGCTTGCTCAAGAGCGATTGTGGTTGAGAGCGTTTATGATAAGTTCATTGAGAAACTCGTTGCTGAGACGGAAAAACTTGAAATTGGTCCAGCAAAGGAAAATTATCCTGTTGGTCCAGTCATAAATGCAGGGGCACAGCAAAAAATTTTATCATATATTGAGATTGGCAAATCCGAAGGGCGACTTTTAACCGGCGGTGAAGCTGTCAGACAAGATGAAGGTTATTACATCAAACCGACGATTTTTGCCGATGTTGACCCCAAAGCTAGAATTGCGCAGGAGGAAATTTTTGGTCCTGTCCTTGCTGTTATAAGAGCAAAGGATTTTGACCACGCGATTGAAATTGCAAATGATACAGAGTATGGTTTGACTGGCTCCGTTTATACGAAGAACAGAAAGAAAATAGAGAAGGCGAAGAAGCTTTTCCATGTTGGAAATCTTTATATTAACAGGAAATGCACTGGAGCGATAGTTGGAGTTCATCCTTTTGGTGGATTTAACATGAGTGGAACTGATTCCAAAGCTGGCGGTCCGGATTATCTTTTGCTTTTCCTTCAAGGCAAAGCGATATCTGAAAAAATCAAATAAAAATTTTAGCCATGAGCATACCTGTTAGTTTGTATGAGAGGTTGGAGCGGAAGTTTGGCAGGGAAGAGGCGTTGGAGATAGCGAAGATGATAGAGGATTTTTTTGATGAGATGGACAGGAAGGCGGGGGAGATAGCGTTGCAGAAGAAGCTTGAGTTGAAGGATGAGCTTACGAAGGAGCTTGCTACAAAAGCTGACCTCATCACTGCAAGAGCAGAGCTTGAAGGCGAAATTAAAAATGTCAGAACTGAACTTGAAGGAAAGATTGAAAAGGTCAGAATTGAGCTTGGTGCGAGGATAGATCGTTTGGATTTGAAGTTGAATCTTTTGATACTTCTTGTCGTGATAGTGTTGACGGTTATGAATCCGGTTGTTGCTGAGTTGTTGAAGAAATGGTTTGGGATACATTAAAAACAAATTTGTTTTAGCCATGAGCATACCTGTTAGTTTGTATGAGAGGTTGGAGCGGAAGTTTGGCAGGGATGAGGCGTTAGAGATAGCGAAGATGATAGAGGATTTTTTTGATGAGATGGACAGGAAGGCGGGGGAGATAGCGTTGCAGAAGAAGCTTGAGTTGAAGGATGAGCTTACGAAGGAGCTTGCTACAAAAGCCGACCTCA
>JAPYWO010000004.1 GCA_028276305.1 Candidatus Thermokryptus sp. | reverse complement strand
CTTTGATGTAAAGAGGTTCAAGCGAATTTAAATCGGAAAATTCCCCTCGTTGTAACTTTTCCATTGCTATAAGTGCAACATAATATGCCTCTGGTTGATTTAATTTACCCTTCAACAAAATTGCCCTGTCAAAAATTTGTCCTTCTTTAATTTCATTCACTCCGTCACCTATGAAAATTGTTGGTTTCGTTATTTGATTTAAAATTTCATTGAAAGTCCCAACTTTAAATTCGCCTAACTTAACAACCTTGCCATCAAATATTGAATAAAACCCATAATAAAAATCACCTTGTTTAGCATCAATTATCGGGCATATGTTAACCTCCTTCAAGCAAAAATTTGAAAAAATCTCATAAAATTTCGCCGCTTTTAACGCAAGAGCATCAAGCGTCGGTACAGCAATGATAGGTTTTTCCTTAACAAAGCAAATTCCTTTAACAGTACTTAATCCAATCCTTAACCCAGTGAACGACCCAGGTCCGATTGAAACACCTATCGCATCAATTTCATCAAGATCCATATTCAAATTTTTTAAGCATTGATCTATCAGTGAAATTATTTTTTCGGAATGAATTTGCTTTAAATTAATTTCACATTGTGAAGTTTTTCCGTTTGCAATAACGCAAACAGAACAAATATCTGTTGATGTCTCTACCGCAAGTATTTTCATCGTTTTATTATCTCTATTTCTCTTTCTTCTTCCCCGTCTATAAACCTTAAATAAACATCATATCGTTTACTTGGCAAAAGTTCATAAACAACATCCGCCCACTCTATCAATGACACTGCATCGTTGAAAATAAAATCCCTAAATCCGATTTCAATGACTTCGTCTACACTTTTCACCCTGTAAAAATCAAAGTGATAAACTGTTAAGCGTCCTTTGTATTTGTTCATGATAATGAAGGTTGGGCTATTGACAGTTTCGGAAACACCGAGACCGATACACACACCTTGAACAAATTTTGTCTTTCCCGAACCAAGGTCTCCAAAAAGAGCAACAACATCCCCAGGTTCTAAAATTGTAGAAAATCTCTTACCGAGTTCAATTGTCTCATCTTCGCTCCGTGTAAGGAATTTTCCGGTCATTAATTCTTTGGTGTAAGTTTTACAATAGGAACGATCATCTCTTCAAGTGATACACCGCCATGTTGAAAAGTATCTTTGTAAAGATTTAAATAATGATGATAATCGGTGGGATAAACAAAATAATAGTCCTCTTTCGCAATTATATAATTTATTGCAACGCCTCTCTTCGGCAACTTGTAGGTTTCGGGTTTTTCAATAAAAATTGCTTCTTTCTCATCACAGTTTAGATTTCTTCCATATTTATATCGTAAATTTGTCGCAGCTTCCCTATCTGCCAAAACTTTAGCGCCTCGCAATGCTCTTATACTCCCATGGTCGGTTGTAACAAACACAACCACATTTTTCAACCTTGATATCACCTTCAACATCCTGTAAAAAGAAGAATGAACAAACCATGCCCGTGTAACTTCTCTATACGCCGATTCATCAAATGAAAGTTCCCTAATCACAGTTGAATCGCTTCTGCTATGAGCGAGCATATCAACAAAATTTACCACAATAGCTGTCAATTGACCTTGAGCATATGTTGTTATGTTTTGTTCAACACCAACACCAAAATCTGGATCAATTATTTTGAAATATCTTATCTTTGATTTCAATTTTAGCCGTCTTCTATTCAGCTGATCCTCTAAAAATTCCCTTTCATATTTATTTCTACTTCTTTCCTCGTCATTATTTCCTTCCCAAAGCTCGGGGAATCTTTTCTCTATCTCAATCGGGAATAAACCGCTAAATATAGCATTTCTTGAATACGGGGTTGCGGTCGGCAAAATAGAATAATAATAATCTCTTTCAACGATGTAAAAGTCATGCAACTCCTTTTCAAGCATAATCCATTGATCAAGCCGCATACAATCAACCACAAAGAAGATAACATTCTTTCCATCTTCAATTTCAGGGATGATATATCTTTCAACGATATCAACAGAAAGAATAGGTCTATCTTCCGACTCAATCCAATCGGGATAATTCCTTTCAATATATTTACCGAATTCAACATTGCATTGCCTTTTCAATTCAAAAAGAGATTCTCTTAAACCAACTTCTGGATGTTCGTCAAGTTCAATATCCCACTTTGTAAGTCGCAGATAAATTTCAATCCAATCCTGATAATCAAGCTCGGTCATCAAAGCATTTGAAATTGTGCGAAACCCGTGAAGATATTCCATAGTGAGCTTTTCGCTGGCTATCTTTTTTGCCTCAATAAACTTTTTGCAGACCATTAATATCTGGCTCGGGTTCACTGGCTTCGTAAGATAATCACTTATCTTATAACCAATCGCTTCCTCCATCAAGCTTTCTTCCTCGTTTTTTGTAACCATCACAACTGGAATGCCTGGGAAAATCTCTTTAATTTCAACCAATGTCTGTAATCCACCTTTTCCCGGCATTATCTCATCAAGTAATATCAAATCAATATCCTTCCCTTTTTCCCTTAAAAACTCAACTGCATCATCACCGTTCGTTGCCACTGATACTTCATAACCTTTTTGTTCTAGGAATAGAATATGCGAGCGCAGAAGTTCAATTTCATCATCTATCCATAGTATATGTCCCTTTTTCTCCTGCATGTCTTTTAAATAATTTTGTTTCCTTCATTTAAAAATTAAAAACCCAAACTCAAATAAACAAATATCACAGCCCAACCCTTTCTCTGACCATTTGAATCATTTGCGATATAATAACTGTTTTCCTCTTCAAATAAAAAATTGCAAATGAAATCCAAATTAACCCGATCATAATTCTTAAAGAAAACTTAACCAAGTTCCCCCACTCTCCGAAATTTATAAATTTCAACGCGAGGACAAGAAAAATAGGAAGCGCAGGTAGAGAAAGTTTTAATGCCAGATTAAAAATCTTCAAAATGCCGTAAAATTTTCTATAACTCAGATATATCAAACTGATGAAATAGAGAAAATAAACGACAAGAACCGCATAAGTTATCCAAACAAGTCCCAAACCTGATTTTGCAATTACATAATTAACCACAAACAACAATCCTATTAATAAAAACTCAGAGACAATTACCCACTTTCTCTCATTTATTGTGACGAGAAAAGTCAAAGGTATTGCACTTAAAGAAATGAAATAAAAAGAAATAGCAAGTTTATCAACGAGTTTCAAACTGTAGATATATTTCGGAAGAAGCAAAATTATAAATGGTTCAGCAAATGCAATGGCGAAAATTGAAACAAAAGGAAGAACAAAAGATAAAAACATCAAACTTTCGTCAAGGAAAATTTTCAAATTTTGAACTGCCTTCGTCCGCCCGTATTCCTCAATCATCCTTTGACCAACGACTTGGTTTAAAGCCATCGGAATAAAAAAAGGCAACATCCCGATGCTATACGCCACAGAATAAATTCCCATACTTGCCTTATCAAAAAAATTCGCTACCGAAAATTTATCCATTGTCATCAGCAATCTTAATCCAAACCCGATAAGCAAGTTTACAAAACCAATTTTCAAAATCTCTTTAAGCTCAAACAGGTCAAAATGTTTCTCAAACTTCAAATTCAAATTTTTGCCAGCAATCAAAATAGCCAAAATTAGAGCTAAATTCATCCCGATGTAAATCCCTTCAACACGAAGTTTAAACATTAAAATTGACGAGAAAATAAGATCTGCAATTGAAAGTAAAATTTGATATACTCCAAGAAGTTTAAACTTATGTTGAATTTGAAACTTTAAAAGCATGAAACTAAAATTGAAAAAAAAGAAAACGGCAACAGCGCTTAACAAAACAATAAAATTGAGTTTTATGATAAAAACAAGAAATACGAAAGTTAATCCAAAAAAATTCAACGCCAAAAACCCAGTAGATAAATAATTTCTTCCTTTCGCTTCATCCCCTTGAGCTAAAAAATAAGGAACGAGACGCCAAAGACCATCCAAAATTCCAAGTTGAGCGTAAACACCGTAGGTATAGAAAAGAAAAATTGCTGAATAAACGCCAAATTGCTCGGGTCCGAGGAATTTTGCAAAAATAAAACCACGCAAAATTAATATAAATTGGGTCAGATACTGTGATAATGTAACGAAAGTTATATCAGTTATAGCTTTTCTCCTTGACCAAGGCATCAAATCAAAGAGCTGTAAATTTTTTCAATTTTTCGCGCTGTGTCAACTGCATTATAATTTTTCACGACAAATTCCCTACCCCGTTTCCCAAGTTCATACTGTAATTTTTCATCTGATAAAATTCTCTTTAAAGCTTTGTAAAGTTCAAAAAAATCAAACGACTGAACAAGTATAGCGTTATCCCCAACGACTTCCGGGATTGAGCCACTCAAAGTTGATATGACCGGTTTACCACATGCCATGCTTTCAATCAAGACCATCCCAAACTGTTCTTGCCATCTTCTATCAGGAACACTTGGCAAAACAAAAACATCAGCAAGGTTATGAAATTTCGGCATTTCCTCATAATCAACATATCCAGCGAAAATCACATTTTTCTCAATATCAAGGAAACGAACAAATTTCTTAAGCCAATTCAAAAGCTGTCCCCCACCGACGATAAGCAATTTCAATTTATTCCCATCAAAATCTTTATCCATAACTAAAAGTTTGAATGCGTTCATAAGAACAATTATTCCTTTCTGCCACTGCAATCTACCAGAGAAAAGAATTATTTTATCATCTTCATTTATCCCCAAATTTCTCATCAAGTTAAAATCCTTTGCCATCGGCTTAAATTTTTCAACATCTACCCCTGGCATAATAACTTGAATCTTCTCCTCAGGAAATCCCTCAAGAACAAGTGTTAATTTAGCTCTTTCAGAAGTTGCAATTGCAACATCAACAGCTTCAACAATTTCTTTAAATCGCTTTGACTTAACAAAATTATAACCTCTGAATCCATAAGCAAAGGGTATGTTTTGCCACTGAGTTATGACAAGGCGCTTGTTGTATTTCAATCTCACCTTTGCTGACTGATAAGTGTAAAAGTACTCAACATCACCGGAATGGATAATGTCAAAGTTTTTTAAGAAGCTCTCCAGTCCAAAAATTCTCTGAAAAAATAGCTCATAGTAAAAAATCCTTTGATAAATTTTTCTGATTTTTAAAGCCCTTGGGAAAAATATCTCAAAATCATAAACAGAGGGCAACTTCTTAACCTTTATCTTCAAACCATCAATTGGAAATTGATTATTTAACGAACAAATGCCCCATATCTCAAAATTATCAACCAATGGCTCATAATATTGCATCTCATATTTTGTAAGCCCACTACCTCTCACGAGAGCAACTTTTATCATCCGAAAGTTGAATTTAATTTTTAATTAAAAATTTCAATACACTTATAAATTCTTCAAGACATTTTTCCCAGTTGAACATTTTCGCCCTTTCAATTCCCTTTTTACTCAACTCAATTTTCAATTCATCGTCTCTTAAGATTTTTATCAACGATTTAGCAATATCATTCGTATCATGGGGGTTGAAATATATTCCCGCTTCTCCAACAACTTCAGGAATGGATGATGTCTTTGATACAGCGACAGGACAACCGCAAGACATAGCTTCAAGAGGTGGGGCACCAAACCCTTCATAAACTGATGGATAAACAAAAACATCCGCCTCTGAATATAACTTGGCAAGCTCCTCATCTGAAACATAGCCAAGATATTCCACACCAATTTTTAAATCAACAAACTTACGAATTTTTTCAAAGATATGTTCGGCTTTCCAACCTACTTTACCAACGATAATTAAACGAGCTTCAGGTATCTCTTTCTTAACAATTAAAAAAGCATCCAGAAGCTTGTCAACGCCTTTTCTCGGTTCAATTGTGCTCACAAATAAAATTTTTTTGCTTCCGAAATTTTCCCTCGGTGCGACGGGCTTAACAAAGCTCCCATAGCAAACTTTGATAATTTTTTTTGGATCTATTCTCCAATACTTTATCAAATCATTTTTCGTATGCTCGGAATGAACTATGTAAATGTCTGGTTTATTTTTTACGAGAATCTTAAAGGTTTTATAAGTCAATCCAGCTATTGTGGGGAAATACTCAGGGTAAAGCCATGGTATTATATCGTGAACGACTTGAACAGTTTTTACTTTTTTTGATTTAAAAAGATGGACCGGGATTGCAGTCGGTCTGACATTGGTTATAAGACAAAGGTCGCTGTTATTAACGATTTCAATAACCGTCGGAATCTTCCTGAAATTTAACTTTACAAGAAATTCAACTTTTTTGTTTTTAAGATACCCATCTTTAATCTGATCAAAGCCAACCGGTGAAATTATTGTGATTTTTTCTACTTCATCATCATTGATCAACTTATTTAGAAGCATTTCATTTTCTCTTTCTATGCCTCCCTTTTTTCTTGAGAATGTGGCGATCAAGGATAAATGCACCTTATGTCAATTTATCTTTATTAATGAAATTTTCAACTTTTCTCTTAAAATTCAATGCAAAATCATACAAATCTTTACCGATGTAAGAAAGAACTAAATTAACTAAGGTTCTCAAAGACCAAGGGTATTTTGTCAAGACGATTTTAAAATAATGACGTGCTTTTTCAACATTTCCACATTGCATATTCAATAATCCGAGATACCTGAGATTCACATCAAATGCTTTTGGAAATTTTTCTAAAATTGACCAATGTTTATAAACAAAATATTCATAGTCGCGTATTCTCTCGCCTATTTTTGTTCTTATCATTCTATTTTCACCGTGCCAGTAATATTTAACCAATGGCTTATCAACAAAATCAAAATTATACTTTAAAGCAATTCTCACCCACATATCCCAGTCATCAGCAAACTTAAAGTTTTCATCAAACAAACCAACCTTCTCAAAAACCCATCTTTTAATAACAACAGAACTGGCAGTTAAAATTAAATTTTTTTCAAGTATCTTTTTTACAAATTTTTCACCCTTATATTTTGGAGAGACGATAAATTCATTTTTCTTAGGTGATAATACTATGACATTACAGGCTACAAATGCAACTTCTGGCAAACTTTCTAGCATTATTAATTGCTTCTCTAATTTAGTTTGAAGCCATTCATCATCGTGATCAAGAAAAGCAATGTATTCACCGGAAGAATTTAATATGCCAACATTTCTTGGCTTCGCTGGAGCCCCTGAGTTGTTTTGCCAAATATATTTAATTCTCGGGTCAACTCTTTGGAAATTCTCAACCAAATCTCTTGTCTCATCGGTTGAGCCATCATCAACAATGATTAGTTCCCAATCCTGAAATGTTTGTGAAAAAACGCTTTTTATTGCTCTTTCCAATAAATCTTTACGATTATAAGTTGGAATTATAACCGAAACAATTGGTTTATTCATACTTTTACAAAGGACTACTTTCTTATCCTCTCGTAAAACTCAATCAATTTTCTTGCTTTTTCATTTACATCGTATTTTTCCATCGCAAGCTTGCGGGCTTCCATACCGATTTTACTACAAAGCTCAAAATCGCCAACGCACTTCAAAATCTTTTCAATGAATTCCTCCTTCGTGTCAGCTATTAAAATATTCTCGCCATCTATATAATCAATCCCTTCCGCACCTATTCTCGTTGATATTACAACTTTTCCAAGCGCCATTGCTTCAATTATCTTCACCCTTATACCGCTTCCGGCAAAGAGTGGTACGATCATTATAGATTTTGATTTCATAAATTCATAAGCGTCGTCAACTTCACCAAGGGTTATGACATTTTTCAATTTCTTCCTCTTTATAAAATCCCAGGCATCTGGGTTTCTACCTGCTAGATAAAATTTCAAGTCCGGCTTTTTTAAAATTATCTCGTTCCAAACATTTTCAAAAAACCATTCAAGTCCTTGCTGATTTGGGAACCAATCAAGAGCCCCAATGTAAAAAAGCGAAGGAAATTCAACAGTTGAGGTTTCAACGAGTTGTTCACTCATATCAATCACGCCATCGGAAACGAACAAAGGAACATCGCTTTGGGAAAGTTTTTCCGCGTCTTTGTTTGAAATTGGAACAATCGCATCATAAAGTTTTAACCTACTTAACTCATACTTTTTCAATCTTTGCGCTTGAAGTTTAAGCCAAGTTTTCCTCAATGGCGATTTTTCAAACTCTGCGTATCTTTCAAGTATTTCAAACTCAACATTGTGCGCACGCATAATGACCTTTGAATTTGAGTTCTCTCTTATCAACTCAAGATAAGGATCAAGATATAAACCTTCAAGTTGAACGATGTCAAAATTTCCATTTTTTAGAATTTCAACCAACTTCTTCGCAAAATTTTTTGACGAGCCATATCTCCAAATGTGATAAGATTTATCGCTGAAAAGATTTACAAAAAGATGAAGTGGTTTGATTTTCGTATCAACATATTCGGTGTAAAAAGTTATCATTTTCTTTAATTCACAAGGTATATCTTCAATGTTAAATTTTCGTTTGTAAGTTTGCATTGCAAGAACTGTCACATCGTGCCCAAGTTTAGCAAATGCTTTTGCATAATTTAGAGTTACAATGCTTCCACCATCCCTTGGAGGATAAGGCATCTTATGAGCCAAGATTAAAATCTTCATTTTGAGTTCTTGCTTTTTTCAATCATTTTTTTAACATCTGGAGCGATTGACACGATAAGCAAAATCAAAACTAAAATATTGATACCTAAACTCACTCTGCTTCCAAGTTCAAACTTGTCATCTTTATAAACGAACAAAATCTCATGTTCACCTTCCGGAACTACAACAGCGCGAAACACATAATTTGCCTTTAAAATTGGAACTTCCTTCCCATCAATAAAGCACTTCCATTTGGGATACCAAGTATCACTCATAAAGAGAAGATTGTTTCCAGTAGCTTTTGCCTTCATTTTTACCTTTTGAATTTGATACTCAAGTATCTTAACAAAAGCGTCTTGTGTTGGTGGATCAATTTTAACTTTCAATGTGTCTTCAAGGAAAAGGACATCAATTGGGTTGAACTCGGCGTTTTTCATCTTGTTTAAAATTTGGATTGGCTGTGCAACTTCATAACGGTTCACAAAGAAAGCCCGCGGGAGATAACTTTTATTAAAGAGAACTTTTTTCGTCCCGTTAAAAACAAGATTTCCAAAGGTTGAATCAACATTATCAGTTATCACATACTTCGCATTTAAAATGTTAAGCACAAATGGGTTTGTTATCCCCGCTATCTCAATAAGGTCTTGATACGCTCTCATTTTAGCGCCTTGATAGCCGTAAACATTTTGAAGTCGGTAAATCGCAAGGTGATTTGACATAACAGGTTGTCCAGAACTAAGCTCAAGAACACGATATAAAGTCGTATCTTGCTTGATATATTGAACATAATCTGGGGGATTAAGGATTGATTGAATTTCTTCTTTATCGGAATAGTGCAATGTAAGCGAGTCAACACGCCAAAGGTCAAATATCACCAATAAAGCAATGGCAAGGTTAAATATATTTTGCTTCAAAATTTTTGAGTGATAAAGGTAAACTGCACCAAATAAAACCAATGCGAGGAGGAGAAAAATTCTCAAATCTTTCAAGAAATTATCAAATATAAATTGATAAATATGGGGATAAACTCTGTTAAAAATTTCCTGGTTTACAAATCCAAAATTATTTCTCACAACAAGAGCGATGGCTTGATTATCGGCAAAAATTGATCTGTAAATTTCCGAGACGAAGCCTGGGAAGATGATCGTTATCACTAATAAAAGACCCGAAGCGATAGCTAAGTTTCTGAATGTGTTTTTTATTTTTTCACTCGCACCGGTGCGATAAAACTTCACAATTGAAGATAAACCAAAACCAGCAAGTAACGGAACAGCAAACATCACAAGGGATAGAATCATACTTGGAACTCTAAATCGGTTAAAGTATGGGACATAGTTGAAGAAAATATCATATACAAGTGGAAACTCTTTGCCGAACGATATAAACAATGACAGGATGATAAGCAATGTGAGAAATTTGACGAATACATTTTCTTTGAAATTTAAAAAAATCCCAATGATAGCGAGCAAAAGTATGACAGCTCCCAAGTAGTTTGGAGCATCAGTGAAAGGCATAGGACCGAAATAAGTGTTAATCCTTACTGTTTCCCCTCCCGTTAAAACTCCGTTATAATTTCTCCATCCGAATCCATAAATTGATGGCACAAAGAAAGTTAAAATTTCGCCAGGGCTAAAAGACCATTGAGTAGCATAGTCATAGTCAAGCCCCGATGTTTTTTGTTTTTGGTTTTCATTTGACTGTGCTGTCACTTTTTCAATCAGTGGAGGTTGTCCTCTAATTGAATAATGGCTATATTCCCAAACGGGGAGATATTTATCAAGGAAAATTCCGAAAACGAGAAGAGTTGCAAGTGAGAAAAGCAATCCAGAACGAATTAAACCGATGAGATTTTCTTTATGGTAAATTTTATGAATGAAATAAACGAGATAATAAAGCGCAACAGCAAGATAGACATAAAACATCATTTGAATGTGTGACGCTGCGGAGATGAACCAAAGAGCGATTATGAGCAAAACGAAATAAATTAATCTAAACCTTTGCATTAGCTCATCTATCAAAAGCAAAACATAAGGGAGAATTGACATTGTAACAATCTTTGTAAAATGTCCAACGGTAACCCAAACGATGAAAAAAGTTGAAAAGGACATTGAAAAGGCAACTACGAAAGATATGAATTTTTCCATTCCCTTCCTTCGTGATAGAATGTAAGCCCCAATTGACATAAGGATCAAATATACAACATATTCAAACACATCACGATTCGGTATGATTTTGAAAATCAAATTTAAAATAAAATCGCGCGTTACACCCAACAGGTCAAATGGTCGTTCAGGTCCGACGGTTAAACTTGCATAGGCAGGCATTCCACAAAAGATATAAGGATTCCAAAGAAGTGGAACGCCTTGAACTTTCGCATCTTCAATCAAAGCTGTCCAACTTTTGTATGCAATTACATCACCAGAGACAAAAACCTTACCCTTTAAAAGTGCCTCATTAAAGAAAAGGAGAAAAGCGAATACGATTAACAAAATGTAAACCACAGAATGATATCTTTCGGGGATTAATTCATTAGAACTTGCAATTTTGTCTTTTTGTTTTCCTGTCTTTTTCTTTTCAGCCATAGAGGTGGATGATTTAATTTTTGTTAAAAAATAAAAATTTTCGCTTAAAAATAAAAAAGCGGAGGCAAGTGCCTCCGCTGGTAGTAAAACAAGTTAAATTAGAAATTTACTTCAGCAAAACCATTTTCTTTGAGGCAGAGAACTCAGGTGTTATCATCTTGTAGATATAAACTCCGCTCGGGAGATTTTCGGCATCAAAAGTTATTCTGTGAATCCCCGCTTCGTATCTCTTATCATTGACGAGCGTTTTCACTTCAACACCAATGGAGTTGTAAACTTTAATCGTTACATTTGTCGCCTTTGGAAGATGGAATTCAATCGTCGTTGTCGGGTTGAATGGATTTGGATAGTTTTGCATCAAGTTAAATTCAGTCGGTATCAGCGAATTTCCATCTTTAACGCTTACCTGCATTGACAACTTCGCCATTTGTTCTGATGTAAGAGGCGCCACATAAGTAGATAGTTCTTGCATTAAGTCAGCACCTGACTTAAGGAATACCCACTTTGTCGGGTCAGTAGTAGCTGAATCAACTCTTCCTGTGTAATCAACAAAGTCAAACTTCAGCGCTGTTTTCCAATTCGGTGGAACAGGAATTACACCTTTGGTATTGATCAGTTTCTTTTGAGTGGTATCCCACTTTACAACATAAATTTGACCTGTTTGATTATAAGTTTGAACATTTGCATTATTGTGGCATTCGGAGCACTTGCGAGTTGAATCCTTTGGCATGATAATGTGTGACCTATACGGTGCTATCGTCACAAATGTTTGATTTTGATACTTAATCGTCATAATAGTTCCTGAATAAACTTTATCATCTGGCATTCTTCTAACAAGCAATACGAAATCACGGAGAACTCCATATGGTCTTTTGATCTTCGCTTGTAATTCGCTTTCAAAGTGACAATTATAGCATGTAATGACGGTTTTCGCATGGCAAGCTGTGCAATGGACTTTTGCTGAATGAATGTTATGAGCTGTGTTGCTCGCAAGAGGAGAATGGCATTTTTCACACTTAACCTCAGTTGCACCAGGATCAAGCCATGAATTGTATCTTGTTCCGTCCCCATGCATTTCCTTCTTAGTGTGGCAAGTCATGCATTTGAATCCCTTTGCAAAATGAACATCAACCCCGGGATAAAGTGTTTTTTCATTTTTTTGCCTGCTGTGGCATTTCAAACAAATATCATCTGGTACCTGGGTTCCGGTGCTAAAGTTATGGCAATCATAACAATCTGGGTTGTAAGTAGCTGGATCAATAGCAGTTCCATCAGCTTTAGTTCCAGGATGACATTTCAGACAATTAACATTTTCAACAGGGATATTAGTGATGTTTTCAAAGCCAACGTTTTCTTTCTTATACCAGGTGCGTTTTCCTTCTCTTGTTGCGTGCAAGCTCGTTGGGAAGTTCCCTGGGTCTTGAGAATAGACAAGAGAATAAACGAACAACGAGAGTAAGACGATAAACAATGCCCTTAACCTCATGGCTACCTCCAAGGTTTTGTTTTTTAATTTTGACAAATTAATTTTTTTAAGGTGCTTTTAATTAACTGATGTAACTGATTTTTTTCTATTCAAAATTGCTTCAGCCACGAGGTCAACAACTCCCTTAACTTCAACGCCAAGATTGTAATAATTATTCAAATCAGCAAGTTGAAGCTTACAATTTTCACAAGCTGCAGCTACAATTTTTGCTCCTGTTTTCTTTATTTGGTCTGATTTCGCTTTGCCAGCTCTCATTCTCTTCTCATAATATTCTGGCAATGCTACAAGACCTCCTCCACCGCCACAGCAATAATTCTCAATTCCATTCGGATTCATATCTCTAAAATCTTTTGCGACTGAGTTTAAAATAAACCTCGGCTCTTTGAATATCCCACCCGTTCTCGCAAGATTACAAGAGTCGTGATATGTTATAGGTTCAGTATGGATTTTTTCAACTTTTAAAATGCCTTTTTGGATATATTCAGCAAGCAATTCAACTATACTTCTAATCCTGAATGGGAAGCTCTCGCCGAACCAATTCGGTGCATCCCAAACAAGAGCAGCACATGCATGTCCACATTCAGCGACAACCACTTCTTGAACCTTTAATCTTTTAGCCTCATCAATTATTCGTTTCGCAATCTTCTTTGCTCTTTCAACATCACCAAGAAAAACGCCATAATTTGCTGCTTCATATAAGCTCAATGTCCAATCTTCTTTAACCTCGTTGAAGATAATCGCTGGCGGTATAATTGTATGGGCACCAGCCAAAGCGACATATAAAATTTTCGCGCCTTCTTTCTCAACTGGAATTTTAGCGTTTGGGTCTCCTGTAATTTCCTGAAGTTCTTTTTCAAGCTCAGAAATTTGTTGGAGAAATAGTTCTTTAAAAATTTCGGGATTTTCACCCTTTGCAATTGCTGCGTCCGCAAGCATAACCAATATCTCGGGGGCTTTTCCTGTAGCTGTAGCCATAGCCCTTATTGTTCTCATAACGAGAGGTGTATCAACACCAAGGGGACAGTTAAATGTACACCTTCGGCATAGCGTGCACTCAGAGAAAGCCATTTCAACAAGCTTATCAAAAACTTTCTCATCAAGGTCAATAGCGTCAACCAAACGCGGGAAAAACTTGCCAAGGAAGTTATTTTTCTTTCTATAAATTTTCCTCAATTGTTCAGCTCTATATGCGGGGACATGTTCAATTTTTGGTTCAGAAACATAATAATGACAAGATTCAGCGCAAATTCCACATCGTGCGCAAACTTCAAGAGCTGTTTTTAATGGTTGATTTAATTGTTTTTCAAGAACCTCAATCGCTTTTTGAAGCGTCCCATTATTTGCCATAGCTTACCTCCGTAAATCTGTGGACGATTCCTCTTTTACCAAGATGAAGACCGAAGAAAAATCTTGAGAAGAAGAAATAAAGACAATGCCTTATTTTTCCAAGCGGAGCGTAAAATAACATAATCGCAGAAGTGAAATACATCGGTATCTTAAAAGCTGGCTCAATTAAAGCAAGCGCTATAAAGGCAAGAGAAATGGAAACAAGAACTACAGAAATAAAATCATCAAGCGTGCTTATTTCCCTCAAATTTCTCTCAAAAATTCTCATAACGATACCAACAAACCCCATTAAAGCACCAAATCCAACGATCAAT
>JAPYWO010000292.1 GCA_028276305.1 Candidatus Thermokryptus sp. | reverse complement strand
CGGCTGGGCTGAGCCCAAGATCGTCATAAGATTTTATATCGTTGCGATTATATTCGCAATTTTGAGTTTGGTTACATTTAAAATCAGGTGATTTTATGATTGAGCAAGAGAAAAATATCAAAGGAAAAAAGGTAAGTGTAATTGGCGGAGCAAGAAGTGGTCTTGCCGTAGCAAAACTTTTGAAAAAACTCGGCGCTGATGTTTTCATAAGCGATATGAAAAAAATTGAGGGGATAAAATATGTGAAGTTCACAACCCAAGAGCTTGATTCACTGGGGATAAAGTATGAATTTGGCGGGCACAGTGATAGAGTTTTTGATTGTGATTTTATCGTTATAAGTCCAGGTGTTCCATCAAATGCCGATGTTGTAGTTAAAGCGAAAAATATGGGGATTAAAGTGTTAAGTGAAATTGAAATCGCTTCCTGGTTTTGCAAAGCGCCAATTGTAGCTGTCACCGGGACAAATGGGAAGACCACGACGACCAGTTTGATAGGGTTCATTTTTAGAAATGCCGGTTTTAGGACGATAGTTGCTGGAAATATCGGCTCGCCTTTTTCTGATTTTGTCTTTGATGCGGATGAGAAAAGCATAGTCGTGCTTGAAGTTAGCAGTTTTCAACTTGACCATATTGAGACATTCAAGCCAAGAGTTGCAGTTCTTTTGAATATAACGCCGGATCATCTTGACAGGTATGCTTCTTTTGGGGACTACATACTCTCAAAGTTTAGGATTTTCAAAAATCAAAATAGCGACGATTTCGCCGTTTACAATTACGATGATGAGATAGTTCAACCTTATGTTGAGAGTTTAAATCTTGTTAAAATGCCCTTTAGCGTCGCAGAGAGATTACCTGTAGGGGCGTTCATTGATGAAGGTTATATTGTTTTAAAGTTTGAAAACAAAGAAGAGAGAATCATCAAAATGGGAGAGCTTAAAATCAGGGGGATTCATAATGTCTACAATTCGCTTGCTGCAGCTCTTGCAGCGAGGGCGATGGAGGTTAAAGATGAGATAATAAGGGAGAGTTTAAAAGCTTTTGAAGGCGTTGCGCATCGGCTTGAGTTTGTAAGGGAGATAAACGGGGTTAAGTTCATAAATGATTCAAAGGCGACGAATGTGAATTCGCTCTGGTATGCGCTTGAAAGTTTTGATGAACCGATAATTCTGATCGCAGGCGGAAGGGACAAAGGAAACGATTATTCAAAAGTTTATGACCTGGTGAAAAGAAAAGTTAAATTGATAGTTGCGATAGGTGAGTCAAAGGAGAAAATCTACAATGAGTTTAAAACGCTCACCAATGTCATAAAGGTAAATTCCATGGAGGAGGCGGTTAAGATATCTTTTGAAAACGCAAGCCCCGGTGATGTTGTTCTTCTTTCGCCTGCCTGTGCGAGTTTTGATATGTTTGAGGATTACGAACATCGTGGAGAAGTTTTTAAAAAATTAGTGAACGAACTTTAATGCGAGCATCGGAACAAAATATTGATAGGATTTTGCTCGGAAGTGTCATAATTTTGATAATATTTGGGATTTGGCTTGTTTTCTCGGCTACGATTTATCTTGCTGATTTAAAGTATAATTCGGCTGTTTACTATCTTGAAAGGCACATCATTCGCAGTGCCCTTGGTCTTTTTGTCATGATTTTGCTTATAGCTTTGCTTGACTATAGAAAACTGCGTGAATATGCGTTTTTAATTTTTGCCGTCGCTGTTCTTTTGATGGTTTTGACTTTAATTTTTGGAGACAAGAGGTGGCTTAAAATTGGTCCGCTTATCCTTCAACCGTCAGAGTTTGCAAAACTCGCTTTGTTAATTTATCTTGCTCATCTTGTAGAAAAAAACCGTGAAAGGTTGAGCAGTTTTAAACTTGGTTTTTTACCTTTAATTTCTGTTGTTTTCCTCGTTTCTGCTTTGACACTTATACAGAAAAGTTTCACGATGTCGTTTTTGATTTTTATTTCTGGTTTGTTTCTAATTTATCTTGGCGGTGCGAGATTTCGGCATATTGCAATTGTTTTAATTGCGACGATCCCGCTTGGGATCCTTGCAGTTCTTATTGAACCGTATAGAGTAAAAAGATTGCTTTCTTACTTTGGTGAGGGTATGCCGTATCAGACGATGCAAGCTTTGATAGGGCTTGGCAATGGTGGTTTGTTTGGCGTTGGACCAGGACACAGCAGACAAAGGGAGCTTTTTTTACCGCTTGCTTATAACGACTATATTTTTTCAATACTCGGTGAAGAGTATGGATTTATAGGCGCTCTTTTTGTCATCTTTATATTTTTCGTGATTTTTTACCGTGGTTTTAAAATAGCAGAATCTGTTTATGATGACTTCGGCAAACTTCTTGCAGGTGGAATTACATTTATGATTTTTTTGACGACACTTGTTCATATTGGCGTCGTCCTTGGTTTGCCAGCGACTGGAATTCCTTTGCCGTTTATAAGTTACGGTGGCAGTTCCATGATTGCGAATTGTATCGCTGTTGGAATTTTACTTAACATTTCAAAGCAAATTAAAACTTTAAAACGATGAGGATAATGTTCGCTGGTGGAGGAACAGGTGGACATATTTTCCCCGGGATAGCGATTGCAGATGCAGTTATGAAACTTGAACCGAAAGCGGAAATTTTATTTGTGGGAACAAAGGGAAAAATTGAGGAAAGGGTTGTCCCGAAAGCGGGATATAAGTTCAAATCAATTTGGATTTCTGGGTTTGTCCGCGGTTTTGATGTGAGAAATGTTTTGTTCCCTTTAAAGCTTATAGTGAGTTTGGTTCAGTCATTTATCTTGATAAATAAATTTAAACCAAATGTTGTTGTCGGAACGGGTGGATATGTGAGTGGTCCGGTTGTTTTTGTTGCTTCGGTGCTTGGGATACCGACTTTGATTCAAGAGCAGAATAGTTACCCTGGTGTGACGACGAGGTTTTTAGCTCGGTTTGTGGATGAGGTTCATTTGAGTTTTGAATCAGCGAGAAAATATCTCAAAGGTAAAGCAAGGGTTTTTGTTTCGGGAAATCCAGTTCGCAGTAGTTTGAAAATTTACCCAAAGGAAGATGCGATTAGACATTTTGGACTTGA
>JAPYWO010000293.1 GCA_028276305.1 Candidatus Thermokryptus sp. | reverse complement strand
GTTTTCTTTTTCCTTTCAAGGTATTCATTTATAATTGAGACAGCCATTTTATGAGTAGTTACACCTCGGTTTATGTCCATTGGGTTGCTAAGGCTAAGTTGCTGTGCCTCATCAACTCCTTCTATAACAACAGGGGTAATCTTGACGAAATGCGTATAAAATTTACCATTCCAGCAAACTTTGTTCATCCTTTGTTTCAATCTCTCAGCTCTTGTCTTCCATTCGTGAGCTTTTTTCTTGTTTTTAAAATAATCATAGAAAAATGACATAATTGAGAACGCCTCATAGTATCCGCTGTTGTCACCGTGCATTATCCCCCAAAAAGTATTTTCATCTATTTGAAATTGTAACCAGTTGTGTTTTCCAGCGGTATAAGCGAAGTCCCAAGTATCTATAGTGTAAGCCCTTTTTACAAGTTTAAGTTTTTTATCCCATCGCCAAGGATGTGTTATGATGTAGTTTAGTGCTTTTTCCATTTTTGGGATAAGTTTGCGAACCCATTCATCATCTCCTGTTGATTGCCAAGCGAGGTAAATAGCTTTGATAAAGCGAAATTCAACATCTGCTTCAACCGGTATTCGCACATATTTAGTCCAGTTCTCCCTTTCACATGGTAGTTTCTCTGGGAAAACAGTGAAATAATCAAATATCCTCCCGTTATCTGCTTGTGTTTCTGCAAAATGTTCAATTGCACTTCTTAAGTCGCCAAAGTATTTTGAGGCCCGTAGGTGGTCAGCTATTGTCCTTATCCAAAACGATGGAGCATCTGGCTCCATATATACTGTTATTTTCTTTGCGTCAATGTAGATATCAACCTTGTTTTCGTCAAAGAAGTATTTTACAACAGGGATGAACTCATCAAATTCAGGTTTTCCAGTTTTAATGTAAGTTTTCACTTTTAACCCTCCATATATTTTTTTATGCGATTGAAGATCAAGTCCTTATATTCCGACTCAATTACTGAAAGGTAGGCATAAATAACCATTCCAAGACACCAGGAATGCGAAAGCGTTAAAATTGTCCCAACAGGTCTGAGCCAATCAACATAGTAAAATTGTTCCGTCATCATACCGCGAAAAGCATTAAAGTCCCCATCAAATCGTGCTATAAATTGAAGCGAAAAACAGATATTGTCAATCGTTCTGTCAAGGTAATACTCGTCGGAAGTAAATTTATAAAGTTTTAGCATCTCCGGGACACATATCAATCCATAATTATGCAGATGTTGATTCACTGGGGAGGCGATGTCGGCGCCGATCGTTTTAAAATTGTAAAGGTTTAGAAGCGTATCTTTTGGGAATGTCAAGTTATATGAAAATCTAAATGTCATCATCAGATCTGCGCTTCTTTCGGCAAGCTTGAGCCATTTTCCCTCACCTGTTATCTCATAAAGGAGCACATATGATATAACAGCATTGTAAGTATCCTCAGAAGTTGGGGTCATAAAGGCATCCTCTGGTGCGCCGTAGATTAACTCGTCAAGTATATATCTACTGTAAAATTCCCCTGCTTTAATCGCTGATTTTTTAAATTTTTCATCTTTAAAAACTTTATATGCTTCGCAAAGCGCCGAAATCCACATCAACCCAGCGCAACCCTCCCAAATTTCAACTTCTCCTGTAGCTGAGTTATAATATGAACCGAAATTTCCGTCCTCTCTTTGGATTTTAACAGCGTAATTTAAGTTTCTCAAAATGCAATCTCTCCAACTTAAATGTTCATTTCCATTTTTCAGTTCAAAATCATAAGCGCGAATTAAAAATAGAATCGCTTCACTTAAAGTTCTCGCTTGTGTAAGCCCTGGTTTTGGATTCCAACCATCCGTCCAGCCGTTTTCAGCTGTCCATTGCGACCACAAGATTCCTGCTGGCGAAGTTCCCTCCGTTACAACTTTTTCAATCACGCTTTTACCAGCGTTTATATAATCAAGATTTTTCCTCAAATAGCCATATTTCATCAAAGCGAATGCATAAGGGATTCCACTAACCCAGGAAATGTGCATGTGAGCTCTTGTATCGGCGTGTTTTACATTTAAACTAAGAACATTATCAAACCCTCTCGTCTCATATATCACGCTTTGCTCAGGGATAAAATGCCAGCGATAAAGTCCATAAGCGGATAAATCCGCCCCATCTTCAAGTGTAAACCAGGGTGATGGTTTGTTTCTTTCTCTCATTTCGTAATAAAAATCCCTGACTATTTCATCATAAGCGTGAGGGTCGGAATTTGAGAAAAACAATTTAAAAGAGAAAATTATTTCTTCATTTGGATGTAGATTGAGAAAATTTTCAACTGGCTTGTTATCAAGATACGGTGTATAAGAGACGGGTTCTTCCGAGAATGGAAAAATTAATCCCAATTCAGTGTTGTTTAGATCGCTGGAGAAAAACAGCCCAGTTACACCATGAGAAAAATCAACATCAGTAAGAACTGCAACCATGAAATTTTCCAACCAACAAAAAACTGCTGGCATAGAAGCCCTTTTTGATGAAAAAGACCAATAGTTTGATACTAAATTATCTGGATCGGTTTCAACTGGATTGAACTTAGGATATTTTCTAACTGATTTTCCATACATATTATCTGCGTAAAAAATTCCCGGCACAAGCCATTTTGGACTACCTGAGTCAAGAAAATTGAAAATTATTTTGAGTTTGCATTTAAAAGAATTTTCGCCGTTATATTTGATATTGTATTTAAATTCATAGCGGTCGGATCTTTCAAAGATTTTCACCGTACAATTTAATTTCTCTGTCTTTGCGAAAATTCTAACCGAACCTTTACCTGTAATGAAATTTTTTATCGTTATCTTTTCAACGGATGATTCTGTTTCAATTTCCCCAACGCCATCTATTGAAAGTATAGTTTTGCCTTGCTTTTCAAATTCAATTGCGCCAGGAAAATTACCTTCAGCTTTTCTTATCTTAATCATAATTCAATTTTAAAAGTTACAATTTTGAAGGGTTCAACATCAATTTTGAAGTAGCCGTTCTCTTCCGGCTTAAGAGAACGAATTTTTTCTTCGTTTAACTTCGCAAGTGAAACGCTCGCGTATTCAAAATTTGGTTTAAATTTGAAAGAGC
>JAPYWO010000291.1 GCA_028276305.1 Candidatus Thermokryptus sp. | reverse complement strand
CTTTGAAGTGCGTTCCATTCAGGACCGTAATTTTCAACTATTTTATTGTAGAGTTCAAGTGAGCGAAGCGGTTTGTCATTTTCATAAAGTTGAGCCAAGCTGAAAAGAGCGTTATAATTTAATGAGTCAATTTTGAGAATTTTTTCAAACTCTTCTATTGCCTTTTTAATCTCAAAGGTTTCAACATAGATATCAGCGAGGGTCTCGTGATATGTTATATTCGTTGAATCAAGCCGTATAGCTTCAAGCGCCATTTGAACCGCGAGTGAATGTTTCCCTATCTTTTGATATGCCTTTGCAATGGCGTTATATATCCCGGGGCTTTGTTGATACCTTAAGGCATCTTGATATTCAAGTATGGCGCTGGCATAGTCCCCTTTAAGTTCATAAACTTGCCCAGCGATGAAATGTTCTATCGCTTTATCTGTGGATTCAACTTGCTTGTATCTTAACTCTTTAACTTCCGCTGTTTTACTTTCGGTCAGGGTTGTCTTTTTTGAAGAAACGCAAGCGGAAAATAATAAAGACAGAAACAATGGAAAAATCAAAGAAAAGCGCAACATCCAGAAATTCGCTTTTTTCAAAATATAACTCATATCTTTTTAACTTTCAAAAAAATCCTCTCGCCGTAACCTGCTTTTGTTAAATCCCTCGCATTGCCGTTTCTAACTCCTATCTCAAGAAGACCACTGCTATTGATTAGAGCAACGAGTTGCCCGGACTTCACCTCAGCGTATGTTTTTGAAATTTTCTCAATCACATACTCCTTTATCTTTACCTCCCCATCAATCTCTGCTTTTGGCTTTATGTTGGTTATTAAATTCCCGAATCTATCTATGTAAATCACTTCACCAGCGTAATCACCAAGATTGAACACATCAACGAACAAATTTTCAGGTTTTGTCAGCTTCGCCTCTCCACCGAGTTCGCTCAAATCAACCCCTCTTGAAATATAGCCAGCAACAGGCGCAAAGATATCCCTACCATGAAATGTGGAGCTGACATTCTCAAGGAAATAATCCTTGTTCTCAACATAAACTGCTTTCAAAATATCAACCTCGCTTAAAACGAAATCCAAAATCCCGTTATCTGGAGCGATAAAAATATGTTCCTTTGTCTCAACAGCGATGATTTTCCTCTCACCTCCAACGGTTGGGTCAACAACGCAAACGAATATTGTCCCCTTGGGGAAAAATTTATATGCGTTCCATAAAATAAATCCCGCCTCTTTGACATTTTGAGGTGTAATCTCGTGCGAGAGGTCAATAACATTGACATTTGGATTAATCTTCAAAATAACTCCTTTCATCACACTGACAAACCAATCCCTATTGCCGAAATCTGTAAGTAAAACGATCAACATAATTTTCACCCTTTATTTTATACAAAAAAGGGGAGCGGAAACCAAAATTTCCACTCCCCCTAAATATGTGGATCAACATTAAACTTTAGAAGGTGTATCTAATTCCGATCTGTGCTTGCCATCTTGAAGCAAGGTCAAGCGGGAGCTCGGGTCTTGGTGGATTTGTCCATCTAAACCTCGGTTGCCCGGTTGCTGGGTCAAGGCTGTGGAATACAAGCAAGAACGCCCTCTGGAATGTGACGCCCTTGACGATTCCCCAATCCTTGTTCAAAAGGTTAAGCAAGTTGAGAATATCAAATGTAATTTCAAGCTTTTGTCCCCTAATTGAAGGAATTTCAAGAGCAAATCTTGCATCAACTTGATGCGACCAAGGACCACGAGCAGCCATTCTTTCCGCTATCTTACCCTTGTTTTTGCTCAAATACGGGTCATTGTCTATAAACGCAAACAATTGATCATAAGCTACATTATCCTTCGGCAATGGGTTACCATTTGCATCAACAAGAATGATGTCATTTTTATCCTTTGGAATATAAATAAGGTCGTTTTCAACTTGACCGTCACCGTTTACATCACCGCTATAGACCCAGGAATACGGCTGACCCGAAAGCCCATTATAGAAAATCCCGACAGAAGCTGAAAATCCACGGAAGAATTCCTTCTTGTAAGAAAGGATCGCAAGGATTCTATGTCTGTAATCAAAGGACGAATACGAAAGCGTTGGGTTATTGGGGTCAACAGCATGATTGAATCTCCACTGTGAAAATGCCTGAGAGGAAGTCCCGCTGTTCATATCTTTTGAAACGCCATATGTATAAGCAAATTTCGCATAAATTCCATCAGGCGCAAGCGGTCTTTCAAGCTGGAAAGTTAAGTTATAAGTATAACCCTGATTGGTGTTTGTAAGAAGTATAACATTCGTAAAACTTGAATTATATTTCTGCACAGTCCAACGGCGAGCTGAATAGCTCCAAGTACCGTAAATAGGTCTCCCATCTGAGAGATAACCTTGAGGTATCAAGTTTATATCCTTGTAGAGGATGTCGTTTATCGTTTTTGAATACTGACCTTCAACTGTCGCAACCAAACCGAGCGGTAGTAATTTATCAACGCCAAAGCTTGCTCTCAAAAGTTGCGGAAGTTTATAATCTGGGGCGGTTATATTAATTTCGGTTGTTGCTACGGGTGTTCCACCTCTTGGTGGATTATACGGGTCGGGGACAAAATCTGGAACAGCTGAGCCCGTTAGGAATAATCTTCCAAATTCAACCCCAGTATTTGAATACTGGTTTGAAATCCAAACATAAGGAACGCGTCCTGTAAACACACCAATTCCACCACGCAATTGAGTTGTCTTATCCCCAAACAAGTCCCAATTTATTCCAAACCTCGGACCCCACATGAACTGTGCTTTTGGAACCTTATCGGTTGAGATATCATAACCGAGCGGTTTAAATGTTGAATCAACTTTCGGATTATACGCTGGCTTATCCGGGAAAGTCGGAACATCCAACCTTACGCCAAATGTTAACTTCAACCCCGGCTTAATGGACCATTCATCTTGAACATAGACACCATATTGAATTGCTTTCCATTTCGCTCTTGGCTGTGGATTTCCAGGGATATTTGAGTAGCTAAGTTCGTATTGTGCAGCTTTTCTCCCGGCGAGGAAATCCGCAAGTGAATTCCAGTGATATGCACCAAAGAAATCACGAATGAAAAGG
>JAPYWO010000290.1 GCA_028276305.1 Candidatus Thermokryptus sp. | reverse complement strand
TTCCTTTCGGCATCCTGGACGAACTCACTTGTGGGGTGATACTCAATGAAACCTTGTAATGCGTCAATGGCTTTATAAGTATAGGTCTGATCAAGTTGTGATTTAGGGGAGAGGTTATAATAACACAAACCAAGTTTATACCTTGACAATGGGACGAATTCACTTGTCGGATAATTATGTATCAGGTTTTCATATTCCGACGAAGCAAGTAAATATTCACCGCGATTGAAATAGCACTCCGCAAGATAAAATTGAGCATCATCTGCAACTGTGCTACCCGGATACTGGATCAAGATATACTTAAAATCCTCAATCGCATCAAGATATTTCTTCTTATCAAATTTCTCCTTTCCGATCTCAAACCTATCCTCCGCGGATAAATTTGCGACCTCTTTAGATGAAGAACATCCAAGCAAAAGAAACAATGGAAGAAGCAAAATTAAAAATTGATTTCTCATTTTAGAACTTTCACTTTCTTATTACAAAAAGAAGATAAACCGCGATTCCGATTGAAGAGGCAATTAACAACCCCTCAATTAACCTTTTCAAATCGGATTTGTTTTCAACGATTTCGCCCTGTGTAAATTTAAAATGTTCGTCTTCAACTTTGTCAATTTCGGTATAAGTTATGTAATCTGAAAAACCTCGCTTAAAGGCATCGCTTGTTAATAACTTGCCGTGATAAATTAAAGTGCACAGTAAATTTATTTCAATATCCCTTCTCAATTTTGCGCTTTTCAAGAAGCCCCCGCTCTCACGCTTGTAAGAAATATCACTTTTAAATCCATCAATTCTGACGATGTCAGTTTTATTCGTGTCGTTGAGAAAAATGTTAAATTTTTTTGAAAATGCGTTCAAAATTCTATTTTCAACAAGCTTATCGTTTAAATTTGATTGAATTACAATGCTTTCAGTGTTCATTTTCTCTGAAATTTCGTCAACGATTGAGTTAAGCAAGCTATCAATTATTTCAAAGTTCGTCAATTTTTGAGATAGAGAAATGCACGACAGCAAAACAATCAAGGTGAAAGCTTTGCAGAGCGAATCAGCCATAAATTCCGCGTATTTTCAAAGTTTTTGCAACTTTATCCACAGCCAAGATATAAGCTCCGAGTCGCAGTGATACATTATATTTTTTAGCGGTGTTATAGACATTTTCAAAAGCAGAGAGCATCATCCTTTCCAAGCGTTCGTTGACCATTTCCGCTGTCCAATAATATCCCATTCTATCCTGCACCCATTCAAAGTATGAAACAGTTACTCCACCGGCATTTGCAACTATATCTGGGACAACGAGGATTCCTTTTTCTTCAAGAATTGGGTCAGCACTTGCTGTTGTCGGACCGTTGGCGCCTTCAACTATTAATTTCGCTTTTATATTTGGAGCGTTATTTTTCGTTATTTGATCCTCGCGTGCAGCTGGAATCAAAACATCACATTCAAGTTCAAGAAGTTCCTCGTTTGTGATTTTTTCACCACCATCAAAGCCCTCAAGCGTTCTCTCTGGATTTTTCTGAACATATTGAATTGCCTTTTCAATGTCAATGCCTTTCTTATTGTAATATCCCCCAGTTATATCACTTATAGCGATGATTTTCAATCCCTTCTCAGCCAAAAGCTTAGCCGAAACGGAGCCGACATTTCCGAAACCTTGAACTACAGCGGTTGATTTCTTCGGTTTCAGTTTAAGCTTTTCCATAGCAGCAAGTGTCACAATCATAACTCCGCGTCCTGTTGCTTCACGCCTTCCTGGGGAACCACCAAGTATCAATGGTTTTCCGGTTACAACTGCCCTTTCAGTTCTGCGAACATGCATACTGTAAGTGTCCATAATCCAAGCCATTATTTGCTCATCGGTGTTAAGATCTGGGGCGGGGATATCTTTGTCAGGTCCAATTATATCAAGAAGATTTGCGGTATATCTCCTTGTGATTTTTTCAAGTTCAACTTTTGTTAACTTTCTTGGGTCACATTTAACGGCACCTTTTGCTCCGCCAAATGGAATATCCATAACTGCGCATTTCCAAGTCATCCAAGCTGCAAGTGCCTTAACTTCGTCAAGCGTCACATCTGGAGCATATCTTATTCCACCTTTTGCTGGTCCAAGGGCATAGTTGTGAATTACACGATAACCCTCAAATACTTCAATCCTTCCATCATCCATTTGAATTGGAATTGAAACGATAACTTGAAGCGCAGGCGTCTTAAGAAAATCATAAACGCCCCTTTCAAGTTGAAGAATTTCAGCTGCTTTGTCAAATCTTTTCATCATTGACTCAAATGGATTCTCCTTGTCCGGGATAGGTGCTGGTTCTTGATAAGCCATGCGATTAGACCAATTTGTTTTTAACTTAACTCATAAGACCAAAAGTATTTTATGCCTTTCTCCTTTAGATACTCCTCTATTTCTGGGCGATAATCATAAGCGACAAAAACGAGGAACACAGTTGGATTGCCCTCGCTTTTCTTGACTTTATCGGCAAGCTTTATGAACTCATTTATTTCTTTCCTTGAAGCTCTTGTTTTTATCTCCCCAAGAATTAGAATTTTCTCTCCGTCCTTTCTTCCCCATCCGTAAATGTTAAGTTGATTGTACTCGTCACCTATCTTATAATACCTTCGTACCAAATTGCCCTCAACTGTTATACCCTCCCTTTTCAGAAGCTCTGGCAATGCTTTAAGTGACTTATCCTCTATCGTAAATCCAATTGAACTGAAAATCCACTCAATTCTCTCCTCCGTTGTTTTCATTCTTCCGAGCAATTTAGCAAGTGAATCCTCAAGCTGCATTTGCGCATCAATGAGTTTGGACATCTTCTCAGCCATATCTCTTTGCGCCTCCGCAAGTTGATTCAAACGCTCGGTCAACTCATCAACCCTCAAAGCAAGCTGATTCAAACGCTCCTCTGTCCTTCGTTGCGCCTCAGCTAACTGATCAACTCGCTCAGTTAACCTATCTAAACGAACCGTTAAATCATCTACCCTTTCCGTCAATCTGTTCAAACGCTCGGTCAACTCATCAACCCTCAAAGCAAGCTGATTCAAACGCTCCTCCGTCTTCCGCTGTGCCTCTGTAAGTCGCTCTATCGCCTCCCACACCC
>JAPYWO010000289.1 GCA_028276305.1 Candidatus Thermokryptus sp. | reverse complement strand
GTTTTCCCCAAGGACTGCGTTCACAAAGGATGATTTACCTACATTTGGTTGTCCGACGATGGCGACTTTTATTTGGTCTTTCTCATTTTTTTCCTCACCATCAACACTTGGTAAATCCTTTACAACCTCATCAAGGAAGTCACCGATTTTCCTGCCGTGTAGCGCAGATATGGGGAAGGGCTCACCTACACCAAGTTCATAAAATTGAGCTGTGTAAATTTCACTTTTTTCATTGTCAATTTTATTTACCGCGAGGACCACCTTTTTGTTTGTTTGCCTCAAAATTTTTGCAATCTCAACATCCAAAGGTGTAACACCCGTAATTCCGTCAACCACAAAAACTATAACATCTGCTTCCTCAATTGCTATCCAAACCTGTTCCCTTATAGCTGCTTCAAACACATCTTTTGACTCAGGGACATAGCCCCCTGTATCTATAACTGTAAACTTTTTCCCATTCCATTGTGCCTCACCGTAATGTCTGTCCCTCGTCACCCCACTTTGTGGATCAACGATCGCATCTCTTTCACCGATTATCCTGTTAAACAATGTTGACTTCCCTACATTCGGTCTCCCAACGATTGCGACTATGTTTCTGCCCATCTTTTTATTTGATCCCAAGCTTTTCTTTTATCAAACGAGCTTCGTTACTCGCTTTTTTAAGTTCATTGTAAATTGCCGTTGAAAACTCCTTCACCCTTTCAGGCTTCGGGTTTGGTTTGTTAATCTCGTCAATTAAATTTTTGTAGTGTAGCTCTGCTCTTTTACAATAATCATCAAGATAAGCAATGTTACCCTTGACAAGCTCAACTTGTTCCTTTTTCAGCGACTTTTTGATTTTTTCATAACTTTGTTTCACATCTTTTAAGCAAGCGCCGACTTTTTCAGAGTATTTTTTTGCCACATCAGGTATGATGGCGTTTTCTCTTTCAACCTCGGCTTTTAAAGCACCCGCGTAACCGCGGACATTGCGACAACACTCTTCAAACTCATTAAAATAATCTTTTAGAGATTGGCTCAGCAGGATGGATGGGAGAAGGAGAAACAAAACGATGTGCTTTTTTAGGTGCTTCATGTTTCGCCACCTCCGTGAAAGGTTTTATTTTTTTAGTGCGATTTCACCAATCAGGTCCAAGTGAAAGATAATATACGGGTTTTGAGAACGAATCCCAGGTAAATCTCCACGCAATATCAAGCCGTAACAGCAATCCGAACAAGTAAATTCTGAAACCATATCCCATCCCGATGAGCAAATCCTTTGTCGTCGTTCCAGTAAATGGATCAGGTTGATAAAACGCTCGCCATGTCTTCCACGAGTCCCAAGCGGAGCCGGCATCAATGAATAAAACTCCCATAATATTTCTGAAAGCGAGAGGTAAAGCTCCACCTATGAAATATCTTATCAAAGGAAACCTGAATTCAAAGTTCATCAAAGCAAATTTTGAACCATTTTGTTCATTGTAGACATAACCCCTAAGCGGGACTATTGGACCGCTAATTGCTTCAAAGAAGAAGAAATCAGCTGTGTTCTCAATCGGGATGTAATCATTTTTAATAGCCCAATTTATCCATGCATCCACTCCACCAAGCATAAATCTTTGTCTGTTTTGACCTGTGCTTCCACCGGCGGTAAATCTAAATGCCAAACTGTAATCGGTCCAAAGCTTGAAATATCTTCTGTAGTCAAAAATTCCCGTCAAGAATTGTATCCCATTTGTTCCGAGCTTAGGACTTGTGTAAAGCGATAGATAGTATCTTTCACCGTTTGATGGGAAGATATATCTCCAAATGGAGTTATCGTGAACATAAGTTAAAGAAGGCATCAAAATGACGGATGTTTCCCTGAATTCTGGTAAATCAATAAATTCTCCAACGACATTATAATATCCGAGCCCAAAATCAATTCTTCTAAATTTATCAATCGGATATGAACCCATCAGTGTCCCACCGTACAACCTGTATCTGTAATAGAGCGGATTATATTGATTCCCGACGGCGAAAAATCTTGCTATGTGAAAAGCTTCAAATCCCCAGTTGATCCTTTTGGGAAGGTAAAAATAAGCAAAAGCATAATCGCTGTTTTTAAGGTCAAAGACCAAACTTGTGATCAAATAAATTTGGTGATTGCCGAGCATGTCGCTGAACATCATAAAAGCTTCACCAAGGACGCCGTAGAATGTATTATAACTGGCATTTGTGTAAATTAAATCAGGGGTGAAGTTAACCTTATATCTGTAAACTTTATAGCGACCGTATTCATCAATATTATCGGGAGCTTTTAGTGAATCAGATCTTGCTTTTATCGTCATTGCCAAGCTATCCTGCCTGAAAATGTCCGCAAAGATGTAATTTCGCAGATTTATCTTTATATCACTTCCATAAGGTTGAACGGTTGATGTATCGGAATCGCTGAATTTTTGTTCTTCTTTTTTCGCCTTTGCGAGTTCTTTTTCTTTTTCCCTCAAAAATTCAGTTACGAAAACTGTCGGCTCAAGTTCTTCAACATTTAACTTCCGTTCAAACGGCTGGCGCAGTACAAAGATATCAAAACCACCGTTATAAAACGATGCAAAGGCAAGTTTTGAGCCGTCATAAGTGATTGAAAGCTGGTAAATCCCACTAACGGAGTTCGTTATAGGTCTCTCAATGCCTGTTTCAAGGTCTTTCTCGTAAATGTTGTTTATGCCGTTTCTGTCTGATATAAATAAAATTTTCTTCCCGTCGGGTGAAACAATCGGGGATGTTTCATCCCAGTAATCAGTGTGAGTTATCCTTTTAATTTCGCCTGTTTCAATATCAATTGAATAAATATCGTATTGGTTCGGGTCAAAGTTGTACATTTTGAAGTCATCCGGGACCATCTCCTTTGAAGTGAAATTCTTCCTGTCGGATGAAAAATAAATGATCTTTCCATCCGGTGACCAAACAGGGTCAGCATCGCTGAAAATGTCATTTGTTAAATTAACAAGCGTTTTGTTAGAAAGGTCGTAAACATATATATCTGATTGCCCTTGTTTTAAGCCAACGAATGCAAGTTTTTTCCCATCCCTTGACCAATCAACCGAAAAGATTCCATCAAGGTCAAATGTTATTTTTTGCTGTTTTTCCGTTT
>JAPYWO010000288.1 GCA_028276305.1 Candidatus Thermokryptus sp. | reverse complement strand
TTTGGAAGTTCAAAGTTGAGGGTTGGCTTATGAGCTCTCCAATAGTAGTGGATGGCATTGTTTATTTTGGTTCTGGTGAAGGAGTTCTCTATGCGCTTGACGCAAGAAGTGGGACAATAGTTTGGAAATTTAAGGCAGGGAAAGCGATATATTCTTCACCCGCTTATTTCAATGGGAAAGTTTATTTTGGTTCGCTTGATAAAGGTTTTTATGCAGTTGATTCAAAGACGGGAGAAATAGTTTGGAGTGTTTCAACCAGTGGGATGATAACGAGTTCTCCTGTTATTTCGCGCGGGATGGTCTTCTTTGGCTCGCACGATGGCAAGCTTTATGCAGTTGATGTTCAAACCGGAGCTATCAAATGGACATTTCAAACGCGTGGTCAAATAACCCAAACACCAGCGGTTGACGACAAAGCAGTTTATTTCAGCTCCGCCGACGGTGCTTTTTACATCGTTTCTCTAAATGGAAAACTCATTTGGAAGTTCGCTCTTGATGAGATTTCAATATGGAGTCCATCAGTTGTCGCTGGTGATTTTATTTATGTCGGAGTTAACACTGCGACTTATTCTGGAATTTACCGTTTAAATAGGAGAACCGGTGGGATGGATGTTGCGTTTGATATGACGCATCGTGTTTTTTCATCTCCGATAATTGTTGATGGTGTTTTGCTTGTTGGTTCTAAGGATAATTTTTTATATGCGATTGAATGATTTTAAAAATTAATTTCTGTGCCGATGATAGCACTTTTTGCAGGGACATTGCTTGGCTTGATCATTTCTATTCCGGTTGGACCGATAAATTTGACAGTTTTGACCAAGGGAATGAGAGATGGATTTAAACCGGCTTTTTGGACAGGCGTTGGTTCGGCGACGATGGAATTTATCTATTGTCTTCTTGCTATGTTTGGCATGGGCGCTATTGTTGAACATTCGCTTGGTAATTTACTTGTTCAAATTATCGCCTTTGCGATACTTGTTTATTTTGGGTTCAGAAATTTGATCGTCCATCCGAGGAAAATTCACAATGGAGAGACGATGCTTAACAACGGCAATGGGAAAGTCAATTTTATAAAGAAATATCATATTCAGGGTTCATTCCTTGTCGGGATGGTTTTGTATGCTTTAAATCCAACTTTTGTCATATTCTGGATAACCGTTGCTGGAATTGTTAAGTCAACGAGCTTGATTTCAAACTCGTTTGATAATTTGTTCTTTGCCCTTGGCGTGGGTCTTGGGGTTGTGCTTTGGTTTTACCTTCTACTTAAGTTTATTCACAACTTCATTGAGTTCAGAGCCAGAACTATCGCTCTCTTTCACCGAATCTCAGGGGTGATCATTTTGTTTTTCGCCTCATATCTTGCCTATGAAATTTTGAGAAAATTAATTTAAAATTTTATGCTATACTGTACTTCGTTTGAGACAAACATCGGCATAATTTACATTGCTTCGTCTGAAAAAGGGGTTTGTAAAATCTCGCTTACGCTTAATTCGTCGGGCGAGTTCAAGTCCTGGATAAAGAAGCACTTTTCGGAGTTTGAGGTGGTTGAAAGTAAAAAGGAAAATAAAGAGGCGATAGAGCAAATACGGCTTTATCTTGCGAGGAGGTTGAAAAAGTTTGATGTCCCGATTGATTTGATCGGGACGGATTTTCAAAAGTTCGTTTGGCGTGAGACGATGAAAATCCCATACGGTGAGACGATAACTTATTCGGAGCTTGCAAAAAGAATTCACAAGCCAAAAGCATATCGTGCGGTTGGAAACGCACTTGGTGCAAATCCATTGCCGATAATTGTACCTTGTCATAGGGTGATCGCCTCTGATGGTTCGCTTGGTGGTTATAGTGGTGGGATCAAAATAAAGGAATTTTTGCTCGGTCTTGAAGGTGCGAAAAGTGTTTGAGTTTTTTGTTCTTCTCGCAACAGTTTTAAATGCACAGGTTAAAATCGTTGATTCAAATGGTTTGAACTTTAAACCATTAACAGCGAGTTTTTACGAACCGAGGATGGGCTTGATGAAATACTTTGATAGGAACAGTTTGAAAGTTGACATTGGGAATTCCCTTGACATTTTTCAATTTCCCCTTGGTTTTAATCGTCTCACAGTTGGAGCTGATTTCTTTGCTTATACGCTCGTAAATAACCATGGATTCCTTGTCCTTCGGGTTGAGGCAATTGATGGTTTCTTTGGCGGAAATGTGAGCTTTAGAAGTGATGGCTTTTCCGCAAGGTTCAGGGTTCTTCACAGAAGCGCTCATCTTGTAGATGAGTATGATGAATTAAGTGTTAAGCCATTTCCATTTACAATGGAGTTTTTTGATTTACTTTTTGCGTTGGAGAAAAAAACGGGTAGATTTTACGCTGGTTTGAATTACATATTTAGAAGCAAGCCAAGGGATTTGAAAAAGATTTATGTTCAGCTTGGATTTGAATTTTACAAAGAGATAGCCACTCAATTATCGTTTTTCAAGTCGCCGATTTTATTCGTTTTTTCTTCCGATTTGAAGTTTCGTAGTTCGCAGGGATTGAATTTAACAGGTGGTGTTAAGTTCGGGCGTTTGTATTCAAGAGGGATGTTGTTTTACCTCGTTTATTACGATGGTTTTGATATTTATGGGCAATACTTTAATTTAAGGAGAAAGTTTGGCGGTTTTGGGTTATCTTTTGACTTCTAAAAAATTTTTGCGTTGAATATGCGTCTTCCAGAGGATAAAATAGAAGAGATAAGAAATTCGGTTGATATTGTTGATTATATCAATCAGTTCGTTCCGTTGAAAAAGGTTGGGAAAAATTATGTTGGTTTGTGTCCGTTTCACACAGAGAAAACGCCTTCATTCACGGTTAGCCCTGATAAACAACTTTATCATTGTTTCGGGTGTGGTGCTGGGGGAAATCTTTTCAACTTCATAATGCAATACGAAAAGGTTTCATTTATTGAGGCGGTTAGAAAGATAGCTGAATATGCCGGGGTTGAACTTCCGAAGCCAGAGAAAGCAGAGCGTTGGATTGAGACGGAGTATGAAGAACTTTACGAGGCGAATCGTTTTGGGGCTTCTTTCTTTTATAGAAATTTGACGAAAAGCCCCGAGGGTAAAAAGGCGCTTGAATATCTTTACA
>JAPYWO010000286.1 GCA_028276305.1 Candidatus Thermokryptus sp. | reverse complement strand
GGGTTGAACCTGTGATGTAATAGGTTATTTTGTCACCGGGGCGGTAATTTTTTCCCCTTGATATAGCAAGCTCGTAACCAGCGCTTTTATTTCTCCTTCCAAGTTTAACCAATTCAATGTACCTTTCAGGTTTTTCCCTCAAAGTTTCAGTTTTTGCAAGTTCAAATATGTCAATTTTTCTTTCAGAGATCGCTTCAAAAAGAGATTTATAAAGCTCATGGATTTTTTCTATCTCACCATTTAGTAAATACCTTATACACTGTGCGATATATTTTCTTGCAAACGGCTCCATACCGCGCGAAATTAAAGAAGCGCCCTTAATTTCAATGTTTCCGTCTTTATCAAGCAAAGCATAGTTTTTCTTTTTGTAGCTTAACATTTTTTTGTAAAATCCGTTGTGGACGAGATTTATCCCTTCTGGCAAAATTGATGAAACCTGTTTCACAAAATCATGGGATTTTTCCTCGGTTGAATATTCTTCCGGCGGAAGGAAATAAATTCCATCTGTGTCAGCTTCAATGACTTTGCCACCGCGTTTTTTTATCTCAGCGATGAGATGTTTTAAAATATCTTGCCCAATTGAGGTTACTTTGTCAGCGCTTTCATAATCATTGAAAATAGCACGACTATAGCCAAGATAACCGTAGAATGAATTTATCAAAATTTTAAATGAGGATTGTATTGCGTCGTACTTCGCTTTTTCCTCTGGTATTTCAGTTGTCTTCATTTTATGCTTTGCTTCAATTCTCATTTTTGTCAAACTTTCAAGCATCTTCAGGAATACGCCAAGTTCATCTTTTTTAGGCGCTACTTTGAAGTTTATCATTATTGAAGGATAAAGGGATTCAATATCTGCGTGAACCACATTTTCAAAAATTCCCGTATAGAAAATGTCCGTATAACCGCCCGTTGTTTGAAAACCCACATCCGGTTTCGGAAGCGAATGCCTTTGACGAAGATATGCCCTTACAAGCATTGACTCTATTTTTGATGATGAACCTGATTTAATAACTTGCCAAAATGAAAATGGTAACATTTGGGTTAAATAAAAATAAGGTGGGGTGAGAAGTTCTGAAAGTTTTTTAGTTTCCTCCGCATCTTGAATCGCATATTTGATTAGCGTCTCGGGTTCATTTTCCCAATACCAGGAAATTCTTTCACCTGGAATGAAAATTCTATCGGCAGATAAAATACCAAAGTATTTTGAGACATATTTGAGCGAGTAACTTTCAAGCTCTCTTTTAACAAAGTCATAAAGTTGAACAAGTATCAATGTATCAATTATATGCCTTCCGTATATTTCTATGCCTGTAAAAACGGTTTCTTTATCATAGGTTATCGTTGTTATCTTCGGCTTACTTTTATCCCTCCCGAGGGAAAGTTCAACCTCATTTAACTCCGCCCTTTTAATAAGATAAGGAAGATCAAAATTTAAAATGTTATGCCCTTCAATTACATCAGGATCCTTTTTTTGAATTATCTCAACGAGTTCTGATAACATTTGTTTTTCGCTTTTTCTTCTCCCGTCAATTATGTGTTTCCAACCACGGTTATCGGTAAGCGCAATTAAAACAATCCTATCCTCAATTCTATCAGGGTTGCTGAATCTATGCTTTGTGTATGTTTCAATGTCAAGTTGAATTCGGTATATATCATTAAATTCCATACCTTTGAATAATGTTATGCCTGTCTGAAGTAAAAACTGATGAACTGGATCGGGTCTTAAATAAATTATTTCCGCATCTGCGTATGTCTCTACTTTGACCATATGTCTTGTGCTGTAATTTCTCAATATGACTCTTACAGCATTCCACATATCTGTTAAATCGTTAAAGGCGCAAACATATTGATAAAAGTTGTTCCCTTTAAGTTTCTTCAACCAAAAATTTTTTTTGAAACCTTCAAGATAGCTTTTATCGCTTATAAAAAAGAACGGGTAAAAATTCCTTATCTCCTCTCTTACATGGTCTCCTTCTCTAAAGTAAAGTTTAACCCTGGATTCATCAATCTGTTGAACCGCTACAATGCTTTTTTCGGTATTATGTCCGTAGATTAATTCGTCCATATCAACTTATTTCAATTTCAATTGTTCTTCTTCCTCTTGGGATTTGACTCTTTATCCCATCGTTGGTGACAAGTCCACATCCAAGCGTTATCCCTGAAAATCTAACTGCGATATATTCACCAAGTTCAAAATTTCCGTTGTAGTTTTTTAAGATTCCACCGTTAAGGAAAATCTTTGCTTCATTTTCGTTCTCAAGGTCAATGACATTTTTATGAACATATGGCGCAAGAAGTTGAAGGGCACTTGTTGAGATCTTCCATCTTTCCTTTTTTACATGCTTTGCAAGTTTTATACCGAGTCGTTGGATTATTTGGTTTAAAAGGTGAGCTTTGAGGTTTCGGTTTATGGTTGTGTCATCGCTTGAGAAGAAATTGATAAAATCAATTGAAGAAAACCAAATTTCATCTGCTTTGATGTGGAATGCGAATTTTTCCCATATGCTTTCATCTATACCGAATTTATCGCTCAGGAAATTTAACGCCGATCTAATTTCTTGGCTCTCGTATGTTAAAAGTTTGAATTTATCGGTTGATTCCTTTTGCGAAGGTAAAATTTTAAAATCGTTCAAGGCGGTTGTTCTCGTTACAGTTGTGTCTGTTTTTCTTATTTTTGCGATGAAAAATCCCTCGGAATTAAATTTAAAAGGATAAATACGAATTGTCTTTTTCAATCTTTCATCAAGTTGAATATCGTCGTAAATTGTAATTCCTTCGTCAAAGTCAATGTTTTTGAAATTTATCTCTTCAATTTCAATCGGAAACTTTTTCAGTGCGTTTTCTATGACAAGTTCATTTTCTTCAACAGTAAGAGTGCAAGTTGAATAAACGATAATCCCGTTTGGTTTTACCGACTTTATAGCGCTTGTTAAAAGTTGCTGTTGTTTGTTGCTGAATCTTTTCACCTCGTTCTCACTCCACCAATTCAAAACTTCATTCGCTTTTGAGATTATACCAAGCGCTGAGCATGGCGCATCTACAAGAGCTCTGTCAAAAATTTCGGGGAGGATGTTCCCAAATCTGTTTCCATCCATTGAAGTAACAGCGATATTTAAAA
>JAPYWO010000287.1 GCA_028276305.1 Candidatus Thermokryptus sp. | reverse complement strand
CTGACGGAGTCGTGGTCGTCAATTATGAATACGCTTATTTTCTTTTTGGTTGACATCAGTAAGGGAGCATGTTTTTGATTTCTTCTTCAACTTCTTCTCTTTTTCTGGCGTATTTCTGGCGTGATAGTTCTCTGACGGTTTGGGCGACTTTCTCGCTATATGGCGTCGTGTCAAGTTTTGTCCTTATGTTAAATGGTGCGGTTGTTTGTCCATTGATCAAGGTTATGACATAGGCGTTCCAGTTAGGTAGATTTGTCAGGTGAAATTTATTTATGTATGGTGAAAATCTCTGTTCAATCATTGACGCATCCTCTTGACCGAGTCGGAAGCAGATGATTGTGCCGACATTGCCGAAAATTGAAAGTGTTATCTTTTCATCTTGGATTTGTTTGATGAATTGGTTTGCAAGTACAAGGTAGATTCCGAATTTCCTCGCCTCTGAAAGAAGAGTTGTGAAGCTATTTGTTGCTATGCTCTGGAATTCGTCAACATAGACGAAGAAGTCCTTTCTTTTTTCAGGTGGGATTTTAATCCTTTCAAGTGCAGATGTAAGTATCTTTGTCATAATTAGCATACCAAGGAAGCGTGAGTTTTCCTCTGTGAGTTCCCCTTTTGCAAGGTTTATTAGAAGTATCTTCCCGGAATTCATTATCTCTGTGAAGTTGATTGTTGACCTTCTTTGGGCGAATATATCCCTGAGGTAGGGGTCAAATATAAAGTTTTGGAATTTGCTTGCGATGTAATCGCCAAGGGATATTTTATCAGAAGAGTATCCAGTGTAATCAACCTCTGGGAGGACATTATTAATCCAGTTTTCAAGCAGAGGGTCTTTAATTTTAGGTTTAAATCGTCTCCAGTAGTTGTTGTTTTGAAAGATGAGGTAAAATTCAAGTAGAGTTCCAGGGTTATCTGTGCTTCTGCCATATTCACTTTCAAGAAGTCGTTTTAGTATTCCGATGAATTCCTGGACGATGAAGTATCTATGTTCTGGGTCTTTATATTCAAGTGGGTTAAAGCCGACTGGGGATTCAATGTCTCTTGGGTCAAGTATTACGACATCGTTAAGTCGGTTTTTGGGGATTTTACCGAGTATATCTTTGAAAAGGTCGCCGTGTGGGTCAATCACGCATATGCCGTTTCCAGCTTTTATATCGTCAAGTATCATAGTTTTCAGTAAAGTTGTCTTCCCAGTCCCTGTTTGACCAATTATATACACATGTCTTTTTCTATCTTCGTAGTTAATTCTAACTTCGTTTTCAAAATTCTTGTATATGTTAACTCCTATGAGGCAACCCTGTTTACTTAGTTCTTGGGGTGCTGGGCGTTCCTCGTGAAGTTTCGTCTTGAAGTTTGTCAGGACATCAAGTGGTGTTGGGGGGAATCTGAAAGCGCAGGATGCGTTTGAGGAGTCAAAGATATAAAGAAGTCGCGTATATTTTTCAGGGACAAGCGGGTGAGGGTAGAGTTTGAGTTCGTATGGTGATTTGTTTCCATCTTTCACATAGATTATCTCGTAGCCACCGCAGAGGTAGTTTTCACCTTTTGTGTTTTCTTCCCTGCCCGGGGGTGAAGATATATATTGAGCGATTGAGTTTAGTGTTACTGGTGAGAGTTCTTTTGGGGATGTGACTTCAATTGTTAAAAGTGCGCAGTTATGTTTTAGACCGAGGAGGAACTTTATGAGGTTATCTTGGTAGTCCCTTGCGAGTTTTTGCAGTGTTGGGCTAATTTTTGATGTGTCATCCGATGTTGAATAGATGCTAATTTGGGCGAATTTCTCACATCTTTCTATTTGTTCTTCAAGGAATTCCTCTTCATCTTCTGTTAATTCGGTCGGTTGCATCTTTATGCTTAAGGTAAATGGGTCGTCCTGGAGGGCGAGGAAGTTGAAGAATTGTTCTGTGTTAAGTTGTGACTGAGCGAAAGGAAAGATGTAGAATATCATGCCTTCAGGTGGAAATGTCCCTTCTTCGGTTGAGACATTAGTTTTTGAAAAGTTAGAGGAGAATTTGAAGAAGTTTTCTTTTTTAATGGTGTAGCCAGTTTTCAAGGTGTCAAGTCGGTCTATTATAACTCTTCGGTTTATAAGGTATGTGTAGGTGGTGTCAAATGGGTTTGACAGATAAGATAGGATTGATTTTTCGTCAATTGTCTTAAATGAGTATTCGTCAAAGATTGATTGGATTGTGTTTGTGATTGAGTTGAAGATTGATGAGGACTCGTCTTTTGTCAAGTTCTTGATGTGGCAGATGAAAAGGACTTCAACTTCCTCGGGTTTTCCTTCCCTTGTTTTGCCAGGGCAGATGTATTTTATTTCATAGGTGATCAATGGCTTTGATTTGAATGACTGGAGAGGTGAAGTTTCAATTAGGGAGTCAATTAGCGTTATATGCTTATCAATGTTATTTTTCAGGAGTTTTTCTGGGTCGGAGTTTTGTTTGGGGTTTACCTTTAGTTCGTTAAGTTTCAGGGCGAAGGAGTGGAAGGGGTTTCCTTTTGGTTTTTGGCGCATTGCGTAATTATCTTTTTGTTCCCTATACGGAAGTAAGTAAATAAATTTTTGGGAAAAAGTCAAGGGAAAGACCCCATCAACCTACCCTTCCAGCGGGGTGGAGAGGGAAAAAGGAAGATGAAAAGATTTTAACGACACCCCTCACTTTGGTTCTCTCCCGCAAGGGGAGAGAAGAGAGAATTGAAAAAATTTTAACTTTCCCCTCACCCTACCCTCTCCCGCGGGGTGGAGAGGGTTGAAGAAACTTAGATGGAGAGGGACAGAAGGAGTGCAAGGGTTAAAGGTTGCGTGGATTATTTTTTCGTTTATTTGTGGTTTTCTATTAAAAATTAATTTAAGAATGGTGTATGACTTGGCATGTTTGTTTTTATTTTTTAAGTTGATAACTTTAAAATAGAATTTAAAAATACAGGAGGTTAAAAATGAGGTATAGGGATAGGATAGAGGTAAATCCGGAGATCCTCCTTGGGAAGCCAATTATTAAGGGGACGAGGATTTCTGTTGAATTCATACTTGAATTGCTTGTAAATGGCTGGGATATGGAACAAATTCTCAAAAATTATCCCCAGCTTGAAAAGGAGGATATACTTGCTGCGATTGAGTATT
>JAPYWO010000285.1 GCA_028276305.1 Candidatus Thermokryptus sp. | reverse complement strand
TTGAGGGTAATCCTTATTCTCCTTGGACGCTTGTCCCTTCAATAAAATACGATACCCCTATAAAGGATTCACTCCCTATTGAAGGAGCTTTGTGTCCTAAAGGACAAGCTGGGATTCAGACGCTTTACGACCCTTACAGAATAAGAAAGGTGTTAAAGAGAGCTGGCAAGAGAGGAGAAAACAAATGGATTGAAATTTCTTTTGAACAAGCAATAAAGGAAATCGTTGAGGGTGGAAAACTTTTTAAACATGTAAAAGGTGAGGAAAACAGAGTCGTTCCGGGATTAAAGGACATCTGGGCAGTTCGTGACCCAAAACTTGCATCTGAGATGGCAAGTGAGATTGAAAAGATAAGAAAGGCAAAGCCAGGTGAAGAAAAGAAGAAAGCGATTGAAGAGTTCAAGATTAAATTTAAGGATCATCTTGATAAACTCATTGATCCAGAGCATCCAGATCTTGGACCGAAGAACAATCAATTTGTGTTCATGTGGGGTAGGGTCAAAGCTGGTAGAGGTGAGCTTATAAGGAGGTTTGCACAGGATTCCCTTGGGAGTATAAATGCTCATGGACATACAACCGTCTGCCAAGGGTCTCTTTACTTTACTGGGAAAGCGATGAGTGAACAATTCCAGGAAGGAAAGTGGGCAGGTGGAGCGAAGTTCTATTGGCAAGCTGATACGGGGAATGTGAAGTTTCTCCTTGCTGTGGGGACAGCGTATATTGAAGGTGGTTATGGTCCAACACATCATGCCAGGAAGTTGATGGATAGAATAGTGAATGGTGATGTGAAGATATGTGTTGTGGATCCAAGGTTTTCAAAGATCGCTTCAAAAGCGTGGAAGTGGATTCCTATAAAACCAGGGACTGAAGGAGCACTCGCCCTTGCGATGATCAGATGGATAATTGAAAACAAAAGGTTTGATGAAAAGTTCTTAAGGAATGCAAACAAAGCAGCAGCAAATGAAACAAAGGAGCCAAGTTGGACAAATGCTACCTGGCTTGTAAAAATTGAAAAGGGTGAGCCGACGAAGTTCTTAAGGGCTTCTGAGATAGGGCTTGCTCAGAAAGAAAAAAGGACAACCGCCGATGGGAAGGAATGGGAGTTTGATCCCTTCGCTGTAATGGTTAATGGGAAACCAACTCCATTTGATCCAAACGATGATAAAAACCCGGTTTATGGAGATTTGTTCGTTGATACAGAAATCAACGGTATAAGAGTAAAATCAGCATTGCAGATAATTTATGAGTCAGCTGCATCAAAGACGATTGAGGAGTGGGCGAAGATTTGTGATGTAAAGGTTGAGGATATAATTGAAGTCGCAAGGGAGTTCACATCTTATGGTAAACAAGCAGTTGCGGATATACACCGAGGGGTTTCCCAGCACACAAATGGATTTTACAATGTTTATGCATTTTACACATTAAATGCACTCGTTGGGAATTACGATTGGAAAGGTGGACTTATAAAAGCAACGACTTATGATATAATGGGTACTAAGAAGGGTCAGCCGTTTGATCTCAACAGCATGCACCCAAACAAGATAAAGCCATTTGGTGTAAGCATAATAAGGCACGAAGTCAAATATGAGGAATCAACACTTTTTGACGGTTATCCTGCTAAAAGACCTTGGTATCCGCTCTCTTCAGATATATATCAAGAGATAATACCGTCAATCGGGGATAAATATCCTTATCCGGTGAAAATCCTCTTCATGTATATGGCTGCTCCAACATATGCATTGCCTGGCGGACAAACGAACATTGAGATATTTAGAGATGTTGAGAAGATACCTTTAATTGTTGCGTGTGATATAACTATCGGCGTTGCTTCAATGTATGCTGATTACATCTTTCCCGATCTAACTTATCTTGAAAGGTGGGAATTCCACGGAAGCCACCCCGCTATACCCCAAAAGGTTCAACCTGTGAGAAATCCAGCTGTTGCGCCAATCCCGGAAACAGTTAAGGTTTTTGGAGAAGAAATGCCAATATCACTTGAAGCGCTAATTCTTGGAATAGCAGAGAAGATGAACCTACCTGGATTTGGGAAGAATGGTTTTGGTAATGGAATGGACTTCACACGGGATGTTGATTTCTATCTCAAGATGGTGGCGAATATAGCAATGGAGGATAAGCCAGTTCCTGATGCAAGCGATGAAGAAGTTGAGATTTTCCTCAAAGCAAGAAGACATCTTCCAAAAAGTGTATTTGATCCGGAGAGGTGGAAGAAGGCAGTCGGTGATGAATACTGGAGAAAGGTTATTTATGTGTTAAATAGAGGCGGAAGATTTCAAGATTATTATGAGGCATTTGATAATGAAGGCAGATTTAAAAATAAATACGGAAAGTTGATAAATCTTTACTCTGAAAAAGTCGCTACAACAAAAGATTCAATGACCGGGAAATATTTCAAAGGTTATGCTCAATATGTGCCTATAAGGGATGTGCTTGATAGAGAAGTTGATGATGAGAAGGAAGGTTTTGATTTGCATCTTATTACTTTCAGAGAGGTTTACTTTACAAAGTCAAGGACTGTTGCTGACTATTGGTTATTGACGCTTATGCCGGAAAATTATGTTCTTTTAAACAGAGTTGATGCAAAAAGATTGGGATTAAAGGACAACGATGTTGTTAAGGTTGTCTCAAAAACTAATCCTGAAGGTATATGGGATATCGCTCCGGGAGTCAAAAAGCCGATGCAGGGTAAGGTTAAGGTTATTGAAGGGCTAAGACCCGGTGTGGTAGCGTTTTGTCTTGGTTTTGGTAACTGGGCAACGGGTTCAAGTGACTTTTATATCAATGGTAGGAAAATCAAAGGAGATCCGAGGAGGGGGACCGGGATCCACGCTAATGCTGCGATGAGGTTAGATGATTACCTTAAAAACACTTGTATGCTTGATAAGGTTGGAGGTAGCGTAAGCTTCTACGATACAAAGGTCAAGCTCGTAAAAATCTAAAAACAAAAAAGTAGCTAAACGATGAAAAAAAAAACTTATTTTTATCCCTTGTTTCTCTTTTGTTAGTTTCCACATTATTTTCTCAAACGAAAATAAGTGGTTACCTGCAATATCAATATCGCGTTGAATTCAAGGACCAAAGGACTGAAACTTTCACCCCGG
>JAPYWO010000284.1 GCA_028276305.1 Candidatus Thermokryptus sp. | reverse complement strand
ACATAATCCAACCACCTTTGAGGGTCATTAGATATAACAAAGTTGCTGTTTTAGGAAAAGGAAACGGTGAAATATGGCGCTATGTAGAAAACTTCTAAAAGGTTTTAACCCTCTCCCCCGCTGTTTGCGGGAGAGGGCTCTCTGGATCTTGCTTGCTCCATTGCTGTTTTCATGCTCCGTCCCCGAACCCGAAATTGTAAAATCACTACGCTTTGAACCACCGCTCTTTGACAGCTTCAAACAGAACACTTATTTGAGATACTCACTTGAAAAACCAGCAGAAGTGAGTATCTACATTTTGAACAGCAACGGAGAAAGAATTAAGACCATCGCTGAAAACCTACGCCTTACACAAGGAAGCCAATCGCACGGATGGAAAGGCGACAACGACAAAGGGGAGTTTCAAACGACAGGAATTTATATCGGCGCTGTTGTAGTCAAGGGAAATAAAACTTACAAAACCACAGTTGAGATCTTTCACTGGTGATTATTGTTATTTGTTATTGTAGCAAGGACTTATCAACAACAAAGAGCCCCGTTGTTAGCAACCTGTTGTTGATAACTTTTTGAACCGAAAATTTTGAAAAATGGCTATATAAGAAAAAATTTTTTCCGTAAAAGTTATTAACAACAACTTATCAACAACAGATGATAACATTCTACGACATAAACCGAGACATTGAACTTAAACCAGAAATTGCTTTTAAGACAATCATAAAGCTTGACCCTTTTAAAGTTATAAATGAAAACACCTTCGCAATCGCTTTATATGACAATTACTTTGATCTCTTCACTTCAAGCGATACTTTAAGATTTACCCCCGAATTTAAAGTAAAACTTGAAAAGAAGCAGGGAAACGAATTGAATTATAAAGAAATAATCTTCTTCACAGCGGAAGAGGAATATATTGAACTATTAAAACAATACTTATCACTTGAACCTTGCTTCAAAATTAAACCCCCGCAAGATCTACCCCGTGAAGAACTTCTAAAACTACTTCAAAACTCATCCTGTAAAAACGGCTTCCTTGAAATAAACGCAATACCTAACCCAGAAATTGACATCGTCCTAATCCAAAGCGGTGAAGAATTCAACCTGATTGATTTCCCAGACCTTGAAAAGATTAACCGCATCCTTATTTACGATATTGAAAAAAACACTTGCCTTGCCGGTCCAAAACCAATATACTCAGACGCAAAAAATTCCGTAAACGCCCAAGCCAACAACTCAAACATCCACACAAAACTTTTTGAACTTATCGCTGAATACCTTGAAAAGAATGTCTCCGCTCGGATCATCTACGAAGTGCCACTTGATAGAAATAAAATCTTTCGGGAAGATTCAAACCCCGAAACCTTGAACGCCACTTTCCAAGCCATCAAAAAAGCAATCAACCTGATTAAAACCGACAAACCCAAACACATTGAAAACATAAAAACCCTTATCTCCGCCTTCTACACCGAACATTATCACGAACTTGAAAAACTAAAACTCATCACTCAACTTGAAAAATTTTACACAGAAATATAAAACCCTTTTAATCCTTATCCTGCTACTTTATGCCACCAGAGAGCCCTCACGCACGCAAACCGAATTTGAAATTTTGAAGAAACAAGAAGAAATCAAAGCCCTATCGCTGTTTAACCGCATCATCAACGCAATTGATGTCCGTATCCACGCCGGATTCGGTGCTGGATATTTCCTAAGCCAATACGACCCAATCAACCCAATTTATCAACCCTACGCGGTAAGGGATAGATTCTCTCTTTCTGTGTCCCTGAACCTGACCAAGATCCTTGACAATTCTCACTTGAAGATTAAGCAGATTGAACTTAAACAACTTGAAGAAAGAAAGAGAAGGGAAGACAACCAGAGGGAATTGAAACGAAGAAAACTTGAAGAACAACTCAACCTCTTGAATGAACAACTTAAAACACAATCTCAAATTGTTGAAATCAACGAATTATATTTCAATCAAAACAAGATTTCACTTGAGAAATTACTTGAAGAAAAAATGAAACTACTTGAACTGAAAACCCAAATTAAACAAATTGAACTTGAACTAAACAATCTAAACTAAAACAAAAAGGAGTCCTCATTATGCCTCTATTCATCAAAAAAGAAGACGAAGGACAGGAACAATTCATCAACGAACTAAAAACAGAACAACAGCCAGAAACAGGGCAAACGAAACAAACCGCAGAGCCGACGCTTCAACCACGGATTCAACTTCAAGCAACACAAACCAAAAAACAAGACCAACTCCCAAAGGGAACTTTCAGCGTCTTCCTCCTAAACGAGGGATTTGAATTCGCTCGCTTCACCATTAAACCCGAAATCTTCAACGAAGCCATTGAAATGATCAAAAACCTTATCTCAACACTTAACGAACCACAATTAAAACTAAACTCAAACTGTGATTGTATATGGTGCCAACAAAAAATAAAAGAACTACAAGACTACTTGCTCGGATAATTACCCCTTTTTTGCTGTTTATTTCAATCGCAAGGGGACAAATAATTGAAATCCACCAACTAAACATTGACCAAGGGGACGCCTGCTTTATCAGAGCCGACACCTTCAAGATCCTCATTGACGGCGGGAATGCCACGAAGGGAAACAATACAATCAACCCTTATTTGACAGCCCTTGGGATAAATAAACTCAATTTCACCGTTGCAAGCCACCACCACGCCGACCACATCGGCGGTTTAGATGAAGTCATCCTGAGATTTAATCCCGATGTTTGTTACGATAGGGGAGAGTCCTACTCAAGTTATCAATTCTCTGAATACATAACCGCAGTCGGTCCACGAAGAAGCACGCCAGCAGTCGCCGAAACCCTTTTGAACTTGATTACTCCAAACGGGAAAATTACCTTGTCAACCCTCGCTGTCTCCGGAAATCTCAAAAATTATGGCTACGCTGGAACTTCCGACGAAAACACTCAATCAATCGCACTCTTACTTGAATTCGTCAACAACTCACAAGACACATTTAAATTTTTTACCGCTGGTGACCTCTACGCACGACAAGAATCAATCCTTGTAGTAAAAAACCCCGAACTTGAAAATGTGCATTTGCTCAAAATATCACATCACGGCTCAAGCACCTCAACCCCGCAAA
>JAPYWO010000283.1 GCA_028276305.1 Candidatus Thermokryptus sp. | reverse complement strand
GCAACCTTAAAAAAATTTCCCTGTTCATCGTATTAATCCCAATTTTCGGATGTTCCGTTTGGAAGAGTGTGTTTAACGAGTTTAATGCTTATTTCAACACCTATTATAACGCCAAGGAGACATTCGCGCAAGTTGAAGAAGTCGTGCAGGGGAGAGAAAAGGCGGAGAAATTTTTAACGATTGAAAAAATTGATGATGAGATACAAATACCGCCGAATGAAAAAAATAAACTTGACGATGTTATAAAAAAGTGCTCAAAAATTTTGCAGTATTATATTAACACATCAATAGCCGACGACGCCCTCTTGATGATTGGAAAGTCATATCTTTATCAGGATAATTACCTTGCTGCTGAGAGAAAGTTTGCGGAGTTGATTTCCAATTTCCCAAGGAGCGATCTTTACAATGAAGCCCTTTATTATCTTATGTTGACGCTTGTAAAGGAGAAAAAGTATGCAGATGCTGTGATGTCATTTCAGACCAAGGCGAATCCGGAAAGGAGAAAGAATTTGGGGAAGCTTTATAAAATTTATGCGGTTGCAAAATTTAAACTTGGCGAGGTTGACAGCGCAATTAATTACTTAAAACTCGCCCTAAACAATGCGAAAGGTGAAGACAAAGCTGAAATTTTATTTTACCTTGGAGAAGTAAACGAGTTAAAAGACAGAGCAGAAAGTGCTAAATTTTATTATGAATCCGCAAAGCACACAAAAAGACAAAACCTTAAAGCATGGGCACTTATAAAGTATTCAATTCAAAAACGAGAACTTGGTGAATATGATATTGCCCTAAGGGCTTTGAATGATCTTTTGGAGCAAAGTTTTGATTCTGACTACGCAAGGAGAATTTATCTTGAACTTGCTCGGACATACAATCACGCTGGAAAAATTGACAAAGCGATTCAGACATATGTTTACCTTGACACAACTTATAAGAGAACGGAAGAATCAGCGTATGGATATTTTGAGCTTGGGCGTTTGTATGAGGAAAGGATTGGGAATTACGATTCAGCGAAATTTTTCTTTGATAAAGCTCGCCTTGAAAGTCCACAAAGCGATGTCTCAAAGATCGCACAGAAAAAAATTGAACAATATAACAACTACTTCAAATATATCTCGGTCATTTCAAAAGCTGATAGCGTATCCGTAGAACAACTTGCGGATGCGAAGTATTCACTTGCGTGGCTTTTCTATATGGAATTTGGGCGCTTGGATTCAGCAATTCATTATTTAAATGATGTAATTAAAAATCATCCGAATTCCTCGGCTTCCGCTCGTGCATATTATCTTTTGGGGACGATTTATGAACCGATGGACAGCCAAAAAGCCAGGGAAATTTACACTGAACTTATCAGGAAATTTCCAGAAACGCAGTATGCAAAGCAGGCGATGAAAATACTTGGAGTGAAAAACGATGTGGAGAAGGACACTTTAGAGGAGCTTTACAACATCGCTTGTTCTATGATTGACACAAACCCGCAGGGAGCGATTGACCTTTTTTTGAGAGTTTATAATCAAAGCGTTGATGCGAATTTGAAAGCGAGAGCGTTTTTTGCTGTCGGGTGGATCAATGAATACAAATTGAAAAATTATTCAAAAGCGATTGAGTATTACACAAAGATACTTGATAACTTCCCGAACACTGAATATGCGAAGATAGTTAGCGCGAAGGTCAATCCTGATAAACAAGAGGAGAAGCCGAAACAACTTCAGATCACACCAGAGGTCAAGCCGAAGGAGAAGGAATCTGAAAGCGAACTTGAAGATGAAATGAAAACAAGGGATAGGAGGAGAAAGCGAATAGATGATAATTAAACTTGTTTCAACTGTAAAGTTAAAAGAACACTTAACAGATGGGATTTTCAGATTGACGCTTTATGCCCCTGAAATTGCAAGAATTTCAAAACCGGGGCAATTTGTAAATGTGAAAGTTTCAGATTATTTTGATCCGCTGTTGAGAAGACCTTTCAGTATTTGTGATGTTGATGGTGAATACATTAAGTTAATTTTTAACATTACCGGCAAGGGGACGAAAATTTTGGCGGAATTAGAGCCAGGCGATGAAATTGATTTGCTTGGACCACTTGGGAGAGGGTTTGAAGTTGATGATGATTTTGATGTGGCTTTAATTGTTGCTGGAGGGCTTGGGGTTGCGCCTTTCCCTTTCCTTGTGAAAATTTTGAAGGAAAAAGGCAAAAGGATAGTTTCTTATGTCGGTGCGAGGACGAAAGAGCAAGTCGTCTTTGATGGACTTGAAAATGTAAATGTTGCAACCGATGATGGCTCCGCTGGCTTTAAAGGAACTGTTGTTGAACTTGTCAAGTTAAGTATATTGAATTTGGATTCGTCAAAAATTAAAATTTTCGGTTGCGGTCCAACCCCGATGTTGAAATCCCTTGTTAAACTTTGTGATGAGTACAATTTGAAATGTGAAGTTTCAGTTGAAACAGCGATGGCTTGTGGCACTGGCTTATGTCAAGGTTGTGTTGTAACGACGAGGGACTTTAATTATAAGCTTGCATGTAAAGATGGACCCGTTTTCAATGTAAGGGAGATTTTGATATGATCAAGATGCAAGTTGATATAGGAAATTTAAAATTGAAAAATCCAGTTCTCGTTGCATCTGGGACATTTGGTTATGGTGATGAACTTAGCGAGCTTTTTGATGTCGGTCAGCTCGGTGGTATAGTTACGAAGTCGCTTACGCTTAAACCAAGGGTAGGAAATCCACCGCCGAGGATTGTTGAGACACCTTGCGGTATGCTTAATTCAATCGGTCTTGCAAATATCGGCGTTGATAGGTTCATAGCTGAGAAACTTCCCATTTTGAGGAATTTCAAAACTGCTATAATCGTCAATGTAGCTGGTAAAAGGGTTGAAGATTATCCTGAGGTCGTAAAAAGAATTGAAGATGCTGGTGGGGTTGACGCTTATGAGATTAACATATCTTGCCCAAATGTTAAAGAAGGGGGACTTGAATTCGGGACAAGCCGTGAAATGACCGGGAAAATCGTAAGTTCGGTAAGGAAAGTAACAGGTAAAACATTGATTGTAAAGTTAACACCGAATGTCACTAAGGTTTCCGAAATCGCAAAAGTTTGCAAAGATGAAGGTGCTGATGCGGTTTCGCTTATAAATACAGT
>JAPYWO010000282.1 GCA_028276305.1 Candidatus Thermokryptus sp. | reverse complement strand
CATCCGCCTTTAAAATTGAACCAGCTTTTATCTTTGTAAAATCGGTCCTCCAAAAACCTCGCGAATCATAAACTTTCTCTATCGTCCCGAATATGTTTGAAAATGTCGGCGTCGTCTCAATTATAACGGGGACGCCTTCCTGCTCAGAGTTATCAAGTATGACATTAACACGATAAGGAAGAAATGGGTCAATTTCCTCTTTTTGTTCCGGGGAAAATGGCACTGGCTTAACTTGTTCTGCTGTAGCTTTGAAAATATGCAGATTGTTCAAAATATGCTTGCGAACATCGTCAAGATATTCGTGGACTTTCGGTATCTTAAACTGCTCTTTTATCTCGTCAATTATTCCATCAACAATTGACCTAACCGCCTCACGCTCAAGCTCTTCAAGCTCCCTTGAAAGTTCCCTTGCAAGGATCATCTCCTTTTTAAAAATTTCCTGCATTTGCGCCTGAAGCTCAAGGTATTTTCGCTCTATCTCTCTGACCTCCTCTTCGGATATTTTACCCGACTTGGCAAGATTTACAAGTTGCTCAATTGGAACTGGCTTACCTTCAACGATCGGGACAATGCTAGGTTTTATGACATTTTCAACTTGCATGTTTATTATGGCGAATCTTTCCTTCTCAACCTTTTTCTGAAATTCCCTTAAAAGTTCTTGTTCCTTCCTCTGATATTTCTCAATAACTTTATTTTTTGCTTCAACATACTTCTCATCTTCAAGCGTCCTCGGGATTTTCTGCTTCAGGTAAAAAATCATCGCTTCCATATTTCGCTTAAACATTATCGCCTGACCACGCGGAAATTCAAGAAGTCGCGGTTCATCGGGATTTTTGAAGTTGTAAACATAACACCTATCCGGAGCTTGAGGTGCCTTAGGGGAAATCTGTTTCAAAATGTGTTTTATTGTAGTCATACGCCCCGTCCCCGTCAAACCACAAACAAAAATGTTATAACCAGGTGCGAAAAGTTCCGTCCCGAGTTTCAACGCCTTTAAAGCCCTATCCTGACCGATTATATCCTCAAGTGGCTCAATCTCATCGGTCGTTTCAAATTGTAATTTCTCAACCGGACATGACCATTTTAATTCATCGGGACTTAACTCTTTGAATTTGCGCTTAAATTTTAATCGCTCCATTTTTTCGGCGAAGGTTTGTTTGACTACAATTGAAATTTAACACTTACATCGGAAAGAAAAAATTTCATTTCAAACTTGGATATGTCTCGGGGATACGAACGACCTTGCTTATCTTTTCATTTTTCAACAACTCAAAAATTTCACGGCGTTTGAGTAACTTTGGCTTATCCCTTTTAGCGTCAACTATACAAATGAAACCAAACGGTTCATCCGACTGATTTATAAATTGATGCGGGACATTTGAGCCAATGTAAATTACATCCATAAAATTCATTTCATAAACATCATCACCGGCGATTGCCAAACCCTTCCCGCGAACACAGATTACGACATGTTCATGGCGATGTTTTTCAAGCGTTGAATATCCACCAGGGGCAATTTCAAAATATCTCACATGAAATTTTGTGTTCTCCCCCGATTTCCCCACAATTACTCGTCTACTGACATTGAGCCAGGTGTTTCTTTCGTCTTTATATTGTTTTACTTCAACTCCTTCCCAATTGAAATCACTGAACTTTAAAAATCTAACCTTGTCGTTCATTACGGGATTGTTTTTTGCAAAAAATATAATTAAATCGGCTTAAAAACAAAAAGTGCGGGACAATGCCCGCCCCAAATTATATTACTTCTTCCGTTTTGCTTGCGCATATTGTTTTCTTAACATCTCAGCTTCGTGTTTTATCTCGGCAAGGTCTTTTTTCAACTCCGCCCATCCATACCAATGTTGATAATCCGGGTTCATGTGAAACGCTCCTTGAAAACTTCTCATCCTGTGCTCAAGGAACATAACATAGAGCTTTTGCTCTATCGGATGACGCACCTCATAGAACCTCAACAAGTCAGTGTGAAGCGGGTAATCTTTCGGGCGCTCAAGTATTCCATCTTTATAAAGCGATTCAACGATCTCAATCGCTTCAGCCATAAGTTTATCTGATTCCTTTATAACTTGGTCCGCTTTTTCAAGTTGTTCCTTCGCAAAGCTTGGGCTGTGACATTGGGAGCAAATTTTTATCATTTTATTTCTCTCCGCTTCCCATTCTTCAGCCGTCAATCTAACAACCTTTCCCGCCTCAACAATTTTCACCCTTTCTGTGAAATTCCCTTTTTCATCAAGCACTCCAAGCCCACGCATAATCGTATTTCTCAACCTCGCCCATTCCGGGTCCTTCTCAGCGACCCTCAAAGCGAGGAAGCCCCAAGCTGTTTTAACCCCGTGGTCACCATTCGGCATATGGCATGTCTGACAAACGGGAGCTCTGGGTGTTGATGGGTCCGCCTTATATGGTTCTTTATACCACTGACTCAACGGTTTGCTGAAATCCCAATTTTTCCCCTCCGTAAAGTAAATCGTCCCGTGCTTTGAAGTGCTCCACATCTCCCATTGCGGATGGTCAAAGCCCATATGACAAGTCATGCACGCTTCGGGTTTTCTGGCTTCAACGGTTGAGAATCTATGCCTTGTATGACAAGCATCGCATTTCCCCTCATCACGCCCAATTCTATGGCAACCACCGCAACCCTTTTCCCCTTCAATTAAAACACTTGGCTGATCCTTCGTCGTAGGCATAGCCATCATAGCAACCCAAGCCAGAGCGTGCTTCCCTCTTTCAAACTCATTCACCTTGTCCTCATGACATTGTGCACAATTCCTCGGTGAAACAAGTCGCCTCACGCTTTTATCTTCACAACTGCTCTTTGACTCGTGTATTTCCTTCACCGCCTCTTTGACAGGGATATGGCAGTCCGCACATGTGACACCGGCTTCATAATGCTTACTCAACTTCCAATCGCGAATCGCACTCGCAGTTATACCCTTTGAAACATGGCAATCAATACACTCCTGCGCTTGAGCTGTCTTCACCGCTTTTGAAACATCGGGATAAAAGACCACAAGAGAAATAACAATGAGAACAGGGACAAGAAGAAAAGCGAGCAAATTAACGATATGCCTCATCGGTGTGTCCTTGATTTTGTTTTCAAGACATAAAAAATTTAACAAAAAAAG
>JAPYWO010000281.1 GCA_028276305.1 Candidatus Thermokryptus sp. | reverse complement strand
CGAGCAGCTGCAAGTTTCATCTCCTCGTTTATAGACCTTGCCCTAACATCAAGCGCCCCTCTAAATATAAATGGAAAACCAAGGACATTGTTAACTTGATTCGGATAATCCGACCTTCCGGTTGCCATGATGATATCGTCTCTTGCCTCAATTGCATCTTCATAGGAAATTTCTGGATCTGGGTTCGCCATCGCGAAAACAATCGGATTATCAGCCATCGTTTTAAGCATTTCCTTCGTAACGACATTTCCAACCGAAAGTCCAACGAACACATCCGCTCCGACAAGCGCATCTTTAAGCGTTGCCCCATCGGAAAACTTATCCGTCGCAAATTCTTCCTTATAAGGATTCATATCCTCTTTTCTTCCCTTGTAAATAACGCCTTTCCTATCGCACATAACTATATTTTCCTTTTTAACCCCAAGCAATACATAAAACCTAGCACAAGCAATTGCAGATGCGCCCGCGCCGTTAAAGACGACCTTAACTTCATCAATTTTTTTACCAGCAAGCTCAAGTGCATTCAAAAGCGCAGCTCCACTTATTATCGCAGTCCCATGCTGGTCATCGTGAAAAACGGGGATATTCATCCTTTTTTTCAACTCCTCTTCAATGTAAAAACATTCCGGCGCTTTGATATCCTCAAGGTTTATTCCGCCAAATGTCGGTTCAAGCGAAGCAATTATCTCAATCAACTTATCAGGGTCTTTCTCGTTTATCTCAATATCAATGGCATCAATATCAGCAAACCTCTTGAAAAGAACCGCCTTCCCTTCCATCACTGGCTTTCCAGCAAGAGCCCCGATATCCCCAAGTCCCAACACCGCTGTCCCGTTTGAAATAACCGCGACAAAATTACCCTTCATTGTATACTCATACGCAAGGTCGGGATTTTTATAAATCTCCCTGCACGGCTCTGCAACTCCAGGGGTGTAAGCAAGTGAAAGGTCCCTTTGCGTCAAACACGGCTTTGAAGGGATAATTTCAAGTTTTCCTTTTCGCCCTTTGCTGTGATATTCAAGGGCTTCTTCACGACGAACTTTAACTGCCATGGTAGGTCCTCCCCTTTAAAATTTGTTTTTTAAGATGTGCGAGGTGCTTCTTTAAATTTTTCAAATCTTTTTCCATTTCCTGCGAAATTATGTTTTTCACAGATAATTTATCAAATCAATTCATCTCTTCAAAACTATCTTTGCCCTTGTAAAAGTCGTGTCAACGGAAACAACTTTATCAGCATCAGCGATGTAAATCATACCATATTTTAAATCAATGCTCCTTGGAAATTTCAACCCGCCAAATTCATCTGCTTTGAAAGTTTTTTCAACTTTTTCACCCCTGACCTTAACAACAGCTTTAAGCCCAACATCGGCAACATAAATTGAATTTGAAACTGAATCATATTTCAAATCCACGGGAGCGACAAAGTGACCCTTGATGCTTCTTAAAAATTTATTTGAACTTTTTGAATAAACTGCTATGTGACCAAGCGTCGGATCAGCGCAATAAATGTTGTATTTATCTGAAGCAACAGCTGTTGGAAACTTCAAATTATCTGGATCCGTAAAAGACGACACCAATCTGAAGTCCTGGGTGAAAATTTTAACAGCCGAACCATCAATCACATAAATTTTGTCCCTATCGGAAAAAATATAATTGGGCATCTTTACCATAAACTGAGCCACTTGCATAGTTCTCTTCGGATAAACGACAACTATTTTGCCAACATCACCGATGTATAACCCATCGTTGTAATACATCAATCCCCCACTCCACCTCAAATAAGCGAACTTATTTAACAGATTCCCCGCTGTGTCAATTACTTGAACGAAGGAATAAACATCGCTTGATAAAGCAAATCTTGAGCTATCAATTATGGCTATTGAGCTTATGTGATCTATTATCGGCTCCTTGAGTTTTTTCAATTCATCAGCGTTTTTATACCTTTCGTTTGAAGAAATTATGAAATAATCAAACTCTGTTTTCCCCTCTCCAACGCCGATGGCAACATATCCCGACTCAAAATACAACTTCTCCTCAAGATATTTCTTCTCGTTAAAATAAATGGAGCATCTACCGTTTGAGACAATTACCTCAATCGTGTTAAAATTTTTTCGGGAACTCGGAAGCGAGACGAATCTATTTATTTTTTCATCGCCATTAAGCTCAATTAAACCGGTGTAAAGCGCATTTTTATAAAACTTCACGAAATTCCCCGTCATCCATGTGAAGATATCATAAAGGTTAAACATCAAAATCGCGCTTTCCCCGGAGAAACTCAATTTTATTTTATAATTTGACCTTGGCGGGATTACAAAGTTCAAGCCGAGATAGTTTGCCTTGCCGACCGCTGAAGACAACAAACGCCCTTTTTCAACCGACCATTTCCCAGAGATCTCAATCCACTCGCTTCTCAAACTACTGGAGAAATCATCCGAAAACCATATATTTTGTGAGATCAATTCGGTACATAGGATTAAAAGCAGGAGAAAAAATTTTGACATCTTCACTTGTTTCCGAAATTATTTTTTGCCATCTGTTGTTAAAATGCTGAAAAAATGCGATAAATTCAAGCCAAAGACGGGTCAATTAGTCCAAGTTTTATCAAAGCGTTATAAGCAGCTGACTTTTCTGCTTCCTTTTTGCTTTTGCCAGTTCCAATTCCCACGACTTCTCCCCCGAGTAAAACTTCAACAGTGAAAGTTCGCTCGTGCTCTGGACCCTCAATCTTTACAACTCTATAACTTACATCAAGATTAACCTTGTGGGAGTACTCAATCAGTATGCTTTTGTAATGTTCCCTTGTCGTCTCATAAAATTTTGAATCAAATTCGCCGATTTGCTCTTTAAAGACGCGCGTCAAAAAACTTTTCACCGCTTCAAATCCAGAGTCAAGATAGATTGCAGCAACCACCGCTTCAAAGGCATCCGCAAGTAGGGAATTATATCCTTGCATAAGTGCTCTTCGTGCGGAATAGCTTAAAAGTATGAACTCGTCAAGTTTAAGCAAGTATGCATACTTTATCAAAATCCCCTTGTTTATTATGCGAGACCGCAGGCGTGTCAACCTCCCCTCCGACGCCTGCGGATACGCCTTGTAAAGCAATTCCCCAGCAACAAGATTTAGAATTGAGTCACCGAGAAATTCAAGCCGTTCATTTGATTCAAGCCGTA
>JAPYWO010000279.1 GCA_028276305.1 Candidatus Thermokryptus sp. | reverse complement strand
GATGATATCGGGGTTGATATTTCACGAAGGGTTCAATTTCTGCGTGGGGAGGCAAGCGTATCTTCGTTTTTCAGAGATGAGAAAGGTTTTTACCATTTCTTGATACTTTATCCCGATATTTCTGAAACGGGGAAATTGCAAGGTGGAATAGGGGTTGAACTTAATTTTGAAAAACTGCGGGAACAGATTAAATCACTGCTTAAGAAGAGGTCAAATCTTGTGATGTTAGATGACTCTTTAAATATCATCTCTGCCGATGTGAGAAATTTTGTTGGAGCGAATTTTAATCAAATGTTAAATTCGCTTGTTGACGAACCTGAATCAGTGAGGTTTGTCTCTGAAGAATTGGGTAAAATTGAAGGGATGAAAAGTTTTACAGGTCGGGTTTATAGAAATTCAAGAAGGACGCTCATTGGTTTTTCTGCTATGCCGATTCGTTTGAATTCAAGCAAGATAATCATCGTTGACTATCATTTCTTTGATGAGTACATGTTTTTGGAATTTTTGCCAAGCCAAGCTGTTGTGTGGATTTTGTTGAGCGGATTTGGCGTGATCTTCGGTGTAGTTGTTGTGTTGTATCTTAATTTCAGATTTTCCGAGATGCTTGAATATGAAGTTGAAAGAAGGACGAACGAGCTTTTGAAGTCGGAGGAAAAATACAGGTCAATAGTTGAAAATCCATTTTTCGGCGCTTATTTGATGGATATAACGGGATTTAAATATGTCAATGATAAGTTTTGTGAAATTTTCGGGTATACTAAGGATGAGATATTGAGTTTGCGTGATTATTCGGTTTTAATTCATCCGGATGACAGGGAGAGATTGAAAGAGCAATTGCGGAGGAGATTGAGCGGTGAGATTGAGATAAACAGGTGGAATGCGAGGGGATTGCGTAAAGATGGCAAAGTGATTTTCATAGAGGGTTTCACTAAGAGGGTAGAGTTTGAAGGAAAGCCAGCAGCGCAAGGAATGATAATTGATGTGACTGAAGAAATTAAGCAGAGGGAAGCACTTCAACAGGCGCAAAAGCTTGAATCTCTCGGGACTTTGGCGAGTGGTATCGCTCACGATTTCAATAACATATTGCAAATAATCCTCCGCGCAGGTCAATTGCTCGGGATGAAGCTTAAGAATACCGAATTTATGCGCTGGGTTGACACCATAAATACAACAGCGATGAGAGGAGCAGAACTTGCAAAGCGACTTTTGACATTTTCTCGCACAAAACCCGTCGGTGATCTTAAGCCTGTTGACTTACATCATTTAATTGAGGACTCCGTTAAAATTTTCATGGAGACATTTCCGAGGAATATTGAGATAGAGGCGTTTCTTGAGGCTCAAAATTTCGTAATCCTTGCAGAGGAATCGCAGGTTCAGCAAATTATTTTTAATCTCGCTGTTAATGCAAAAGATGCGATGCCCGACGGTGGGAAGTTGATTTTCAGGACTGAGAATCGCATCGGCAATGGCTTTGAAGCCAAGCCAGATGTTGAATATGTCGTTATGCATGTGACTGATACAGGTGTAGGGATGAGCGATGAGGTCAAGAGGAGGATTTTTGAGCCATTTTTCACAACGAAACCACCAGGGAAGGGAACTGGGCTTGGGCTTTCAACCGTCTATGGTTTGGTGAAGTCATACGGTGGATTTATAAAAGTTTACAGTGAGCTTGGCAAAGGGACGAAGTTTTCAATTTATTTGCCCGTTTATAAAGAGACAAAAGTTAAAGAAGAGAAGGGTGAAGTGAAGGTGAAAAAAACAGGTACATTGCTTTTAATTGACGATGAAGAGGAGATAAGAATGGCTGGTAAGGAAATTTTAGAGATGGAGGGTTTTAGGGTTTTTGTCGCCGGTGATGGAATTGAGGGGATAAACATTTATAAAGAGCATAAAGATGAAATTGACCTTGTCATACTTGATCTTAACATGCCGAAGATGAGCGGGAAGGAGACGCTTGCGCAGTTACTTTTGGTGAATCCGGAAGTTAAGGTGATAATAGCAACGGGATATATAACCGAGCAGGAGAAGGAAGAAATTCAAGGGGTTGCGGGCTATATTGAAAAGCCGTTTGATATGGTGAAACTTCTTGAATTGATTTCCACGCTTTTATAACCTTTTAATTTTGTTCAAGCTTTTCCTTTTTATCGGCAAGTTTTAAAGCTTCAATTATGGGGTCAAGTTCCCCATCAAGTATTTCTTGGAGATTGTAAAGCGTTAGATTAATTCTGTGATCTGTGACTCTATTTTGGGGGAAGTTGTAAGTTCTTATTTTTTCGCTTCTATCGCCTGTTTTGACCAAACTTCGCCTTTGCGCCGTGATTTGCGCTTCTTTTTCGGTCATCATTTTGTCATACAATCTTGACTTTAAAATTTTCATCGCCTTCTCGCGATTTTTAAACTGGGAGCGTTCGTCCTGACATTGGACAACTATCCCGGTTGGGATGTGCGTTATTCTAACGGCTGTTTCAACTTTATTTACATTTTGACCGCCATGACCTCCGGCGCGGTAGAATTCAATTTTTAAATCGTCGGGATTTATCTCAACTTCAACATCTTCAACCTCGGGCAAGACAACGACACTAGCTGCAGAGGTGTGTATCCTTCCGCTTGATTCAGTTATCGGGACGCGTTGAACTCTGTGAACACCGCTTTCATATTTCAATGTCCCGTAGACATTATTTCCCGAGACGAGAAAGATTATTTCTTTAAACCCACCCAACCCTGTTTCATTAAAATCAACCACCTCAACCTTCCAGCCCTTTTTCTCCGCATATCTTGAATACATCCTGAAAAGATCAGCAGCGAAAAGAGCTGCTTCTTCACCGCCTGTTCCAGCTCTTATTTCAACGATGGCGTTTTTAGCATCGTTTGGGTCCTTTGGGAGAAGCGTTTCCTTGAGTTGTTCTTCAATATCTTTCAGCTCATTTTGAAGTGAATTTATCTCCTCTTCAGCAAGTTCCTTGAGTTCGGGGTCTGTCGTCGCTTTGTAAAACGAACGGGTGTCATCCAGAATTCTTTTCGTCTCAAGATATTTATTGTAAAGTTGCACAACCTCTGAAAGCTCGTGGTGCTCTTTTGAAAGTGCCCTGTATTTCTCTATGTCGGAAATGACCTCCGGCTGTGATAGAAGTTGCGTCAACTCTTCGTAGCGCTGTTTCAACTTTTCAAGTTT
>JAPYWO010000280.1 GCA_028276305.1 Candidatus Thermokryptus sp. | reverse complement strand
AGCGGTGTTGAAAAGGATAAAATATCCGCTTTCCAGACGCTTTATGAATGTCTCATCGCTGTTGCAAAGCTTATGGCGCCCTTTGCTCCTTTCCTTGCGGATGAAATTTATAGAAATCTTAATGGTGTGACAAAGAAAGAACCGTATGAATCTGTTCATCTCGCATATATCCCTGAACCAAATGAGGAAGAAATTGACATTGACCTTGAAAAGCGGATGGAGCTTGCTCAAAGAATAGTTTATATAGTCAGGTCCTTAAGGGCGAAAACAAATTTGAAGGTTCGCCAACCGTTAAGAAGGATTATAATTCCTGTTTCCGATGAGGTTGAAAAATCTCAAATTGAAATGATGAGAGATGTTATACTTGATGAGATCAATGTCAAAACGATTGAGTATGTTGATGATGATTCTGAAATAGTTGAGAAAAGGGCGAAGCCGAATTTCAAATCAATCGGTCCGAAATTCGGGAAGATGGCTCAAAAGGTTGCGCAGGCGATAAGAGAGTTTGATAAAGCGAAGATAAAAAAGCTTGAAGAAGAGGGTAAAGTTGAGATTGAGATCAATGGGGAAAGGATTGAGGTTTTAAGGTCCGATGTTGAAATTTATAATGAGGATATAAAGGGCTGGGTTGTTGAATCGGATGGTGTTATAACAGTTGCGCTTGATACTGAGCTGACAGATGATTTAATAAATGAGGGATTTGCTCGTGAATTCGTTAACAGAGTTCAAAACATGAGAAAGGAGGCGAATTTTGAAGTTACTGATAGGATTCGTATTTTCTTTAGAACTGAATCCGAAAGGTTGAAAAAAGCCGTGATGGCTTTGAAAGATTATATCAAGAACGAAACGCTTGCGATAGAACTAAGCGATGAATTCAGGGAAGCCGATTATGTTAAATCGTGGGATGTGAACGATGAGCCGTGCGATATTTCAATTGAAAAAGTGAAGTTAAATTAACTTTAATTTTATGAAGGCAAGGAAACCGCAAATAAGCAAGGAAATTTACGAGTTTGTTGTCTCCATTGTGGATGATAAGCTAAAAGGGATAGTTGCAACGCGCGCCGAATTTGAAGCGTTGAAGGACTCACTTGATAAGCTTGTTGAGGCACAGCGTAGAACCGAAGAAGCGATTGAGTCGTTTAAAAGGGTAACTGAGGAAAACTTTAATCGCGTTTGGAAGGCGATAAATGAACTTGCAGAAGCACAGCGAAAGACAGAGGAGAGATTAAACCAGCTTACAATTAGAGTTGACCAACTTGCAGAAGCACAACGAAAAACTGAAGAAAGGTTGAATCAGCTTACAATTAGGGTTGATGAATTGACTGATCGTTTGAATAAGTTGACAGAGCGGGTTGATCAACTTGCCGAAGCACAGCGTAGAACAGAGGAAAAATTGGCTCAACTTGCTGAGGCACAGCTTAAGACGGAACAATCGTTAAATAAAGTTAGAATGGACCTTGCTGGATTGTCTCGGAGTGTTTCCTACGCTTTTGAAAACGAGGCGTTTAGGAATCTCCCGCGGTTTTTGAAGGAAAGGTACGGAATTGAAGTTATTGAAAGATTGATCCGAAGGGAAGTAGGCGGTAAAGAAATTAATCTACTCGGCAGGGCGAAGAAAAATGGCGAAGATGTGATTATAGTCGGTGAGGTTAAAATGCGACTTGAAAGTAAAAAGTATAAAGAGGAATTTGAAGCAGATATCTTTGATGAGCTTGAGGAGAAGGTTGAAGCAGTAAAAGCAGAATACGGGGATATTGAGGTCGTTAAAATTCTTATTACGCATTACGCAAGTGAGTCATTTTTAAAACTCGCAAGGGAGAAAGGAGTAATAGTAGTTCAAAGCTTTGAATGGTGAATTTTAAAAACTTTTATGAGGTTAATTATGCCAGTGAAGAAAAAAAGCAAAGCGAAAAAGGCAAAGGTTAAATCAGCGAAGAAGGTCGCAAAGAAGAAGACGGTTAAAAAGGTTGCAAAGCGAAAAAATGTTTCAACTCCCAAATCGCGGGTTGAAAGTGTCAATATCAATCCCGGTAGTGCGAATCAGAAAGAACAAGTGAAGTCATCTTATTCAAAGGAGGAACTTGAACATTTCAAGCAAATTCTCCTTAAAAAGCGTGAGGAGATACTTGAAATGCTTGAGGCACACAAACAATCCTTGATTGAAGCGACGACACAAAACGATAAACCAGTTGGAACACCTTATTCAATTCACATGGAATATGGGACAGAGACAGAAGAGAGGGAAAAAACGATGTTTTTCATTGCCCGCGAGGAGAAAATGTTAAATTACATTGATGCTGCTTTAATGCGAATTGAGAGGGGAACTTACGGGGTCTGTATAAAATGCGGGAAGCTGATTGATAAGCGACGACTTGAGGCTGTCCCACACACTCAACTTTGTATTGAATGTAAACTTGCCCAAAAGAAAGGATTTTGAAGCACGGTGAAAATCCTTTATGTTTCATTTTTAATTGTTTTAATTGACCAAGCCACCAAGCTACTTGTTCGTGGTTTTAAAATACCGTGGCTTGGGATCAAAGTTGACGGTATGAGAATAGGTGAAACAAAACCTCTTATAGGTGACTTCGTTAGGATAACCTATACAGAAAACCCAGGAATGGCTTTCGGGATAAATCTTGGGAATAAATTTTATCTGACTTTTCTCGCAATTCTTGCTGTGATAGTTGTCTTCGCCTATTTATACAAGGTGCGTAATGACCATTTTTTAATCCGTTTATCCCTCGGTATGATAATCGGAGGTGCGGTTGGGAATTTAATTGACAGAATTTTCTACGGTGTTATTTTCAATTATGGGAAAATTTTCCACGGTCGGGTTGTTGATTTCATTGATGTTGATTTCTTTGATATGAACATTTTTGGGTATCACATTGATAGATGGCCGATTTTTAATATAGCGGACGCATCCGTGACAATCGGGGTTTTAATTTTATTGTTTGCTCGCCAAAAGAAAGAGTTGACCGATAAGGAAACAAATCCCGAGCTCGGTCTTAAAAATGCTGAAAGTGGTGAATGAATTTGATGAACTTGTAAAAAAGCATAAAGTTTTAAAGGAAATTGAAATTATCGTCCCAAATGTTGAAAAGCGTGAGAGGATTGATAAATTTTTAGTGAACCAGATAGAAAATGCAAGCAGAAGCAAAATAGAGAAATT
>JAPYWO010000278.1 GCA_028276305.1 Candidatus Thermokryptus sp. | reverse complement strand
TAAAACGAATCGTGAACGGCAACCCTATAATTTACTTTGACAATGCAGCTACAACGCAAAGACCTCAGCAGGTGATTGACGCAGTTAAAAACTTTTACGAAAAGATGAACGCAAATATCCACAGAGCTGTACACACATTGAGTTACGAGGCAACGATTGCTTACGAAGAAGCACATAAGAAAGTGGCAAAGTTTATCAACGCGAAGTCATGGCGGGAGATCATTTTCACACGAAATGCAACGGAGGCGGTAAATCTTGTGGCTTACGCCTGGGGATTGCAAAACCTGAACGAGGGTGATGAAATAGTAATTACAATAATGGAACACCATTCAAACATAGTCCCATGGCAATTTCTGAAAAAGATCAAAGGTGTAAAACTTAAATTCGTTGATATAACCGATGAGGGTTATCTTAAAGTTGAAGAGTTTGAAAAGTTAATCACCGAGAAGACCAAACTTGTCGGTGTCGTTCATGCTTCAAATGTTCTTGGGACGATAAACCCGGTGAAAGAAATAACTCAAATTGCGAAGTCAAGGGGTTGCTATGTTTTAATTGATGGGGCTCAATCAACTCCACATACAAAAGTTGATGTTCAAGATATCGGTTGCGATTTCTTCGTCGCCTCCGGTCATAAGATGCTTGGTCCAACTGGAATTGGTTTTCTTTACGCAAGGCGTGAGATACTTGAAGAGATGAACCCATTCCTCTACGGCGGAGATATGATAAGCACTGTGACAACTGAAGGGGCAACTTGGAATGAACTACCCTGGAAATTTGAAGCCGGAACGCCAAATGTCGCCGGTGGGATTGGGCTTGGAGCAGCGGTTGATTACTTGCAAAATATCGGGATGGACAAAGTTTTTGAGCATGAAAAGGAACTTTTAAATTATGCTTTTGAGAAGATGATGGAAATCCCAGACATTGAAATTTATGGTCCGAGGAAAAACCGCCTCGGTGTGATTTCATTTAACATCAAAGGGATTCATCCACACGATGTAGCCGGGGTTCTTGACCAAAATGGTATTTCTGTCAGATCGGGAAATCACTGTACCCAACCACTTCTTGCACGCCTTGGCGTTGAAAATACAGTCAGGGCAAGTTTTTACATATATAACACATTTGATGAAATTGATAAATTCGTTGAGGTATTGAAGAAAGCAGTTAAAATTTTCAAAAGATAGAAATTAAAAAAATGGCGATTCGCTTCCCGATTTACCTTGACAATCACGCCACGACACCCATTGATCCGAGGGTACTTGATGCGATGCTTCCATATTTTACCGAGAAATTTGGCAATTCAGCAAGTCGTCAGCATCAATTTGGATGGGAAGCCGAAGCCGGAGTTGAACTCGCAAGAAAACAAATCGCCGAGCTTATAAACGCCAACCCAAAAGAAATCATCTTCACAAGCGGAGCCACGGAATCAATAAATCTCGCCTTGAAAGGTATTGCCCTCGCTTACTCAGAAAAAGGAAAACACATAATAACAACTCAGATAGAACATAAAGCTGTTCTTGACACCTGTAAACGACTTGAAAAGTGGGGATTTAAAGTTGATTATGTTCAAGTTGATAAATACGGTCTTGTTGACCCTGATGAGATCAAAAAAAGAATCACAAAGGAAACAATCCTTGTCAGTGTAATGTTCGCAAATAATGAGATTGGGACAATTGAGCCGATAGAAGAAATTGGCAAGATTTGCGCCGAGATGAATGTTTTATTCCATACAGATGCTGCTCAAGCTTTGGGCAAAATCCCAATTGATGTGCAAAAGATGAACATTGACCTTATGTCAATGTCAGCTCACAAACTTTACGGACCAAAAGGCGTTGGTGCTCTTTTCATAAAAAAGAAAATGCCTAAGATAAAAATCGTCCCGATAATTGACGGCGGGGGGCATGAAAACGGGCTAAGGTCTGGAACACTCAATGTCCCTGGGATAGTTGGATTTGGGAAAGCTTGTGAGATAGCGAAAAATGAGATGAAAGAAGAATCTGAAAGATTGAGGAAACTTCGCGATAAACTTCAAAACGAAATAATGAGCAAGCTTGATGATGTTTATTTAAACGGTCACCCTGAGAAAAGGTTACCGAATAATTTAAATTTAAGCTTTGACGGAGTTGAAAGCGAAGCGATAATGATGGGAATGAAGGAGATCGCAGTTTCAAGTGGTTCAGCCTGTTCGTCAGCAAGCGTTGAAAAATCGCATGTGCTTAAAGCGATTGGCTTAAACGACGATTTGATAGCCGGAGCGATAAGATTTGGGCTTGGAAGGTTTAATACAGAAGAGGAAATTGACTACGCAATAAATCGCGTTGTTGAGGTTGTAAATAACTTGCGAAATATATCCCCAAGATATAAATTGAAAAAAGAAGCGACGAAAATTTAAAAATAAAAGTTCACGGGAAATGAAGGAGTTAAAAGTTTTGCAGGATAACTGGCAAGATTTTCTGAAATTTATGAAAAACCGTTATCCACTCTATCACCTTTCAAATGTTTTTGTCAGGGACATTGAATATGCGATAATTGATTATTTTTTGAACAAAGGGATCAAGTTGAGCTTTTCCGAAGCGGAGTATTTAGCACAAAAATTTTCGGACTTTATGGTTGAAAAAGGGATTTTCAAACCGATCAAAAATGAGTATAACCGTGTTTGGACGCTAAATTACCCGGAGTTTAAGAAACCAAGTGTGCAAAAAACAGGTGAAACAAAAACTTAACAAAGGAGGATTAAATGAGTCAGATCAATCAGGAGCAAATTGAGAAGATTAAAATCACAGATAGAGCAGCTAAAGAAATAAAGCAAATTATCGCTGATAACGATATACCCGGTGAATATGCTCTAAGGGTTGGGGTTAAAGCTGGTGGATGTTCCGGCTTTTCGTATGTTTTGATATTTGACACCGCCAAAGAAAACGACATCATATTTGAATCAAATGGCATCAGGGTTGTAATTGACCCGAAAAGTTTATTTTATCTTGAAGGGACCGAGCTTGACTTTGTTGATAGTTTAATGGGTCGCGGATTTGTGTTCCATAATCCAAATGCTACGAGAAGTTGCGGTTGCGGTGGTTCATTCTCTGTTTGATGTTTTAAAAATCAAAAATTTTAAATCCATGGTTACAAGAAGACAATTTTTGAAAGGTATTGGGCTGTCTTTACTTTCAGTTCCATT
>JAPYWO010000277.1 GCA_028276305.1 Candidatus Thermokryptus sp. | reverse complement strand
TTTCAATAATAGAGCAATACATCGGTTCAGCTTCAAAAGGGAAAAGCATATCTCGCCAACCTCAAAAAGTATCGTGAAAGTTTTGCATTTCAACCTTTCCGGCTTTACCCCCTCTTCGTTTTTTTTTTATTCCCCCTTTTTTGTTAAATTTTTTAAAAAAATTATCCGAACCTGTGGCAAAGGTAGAGATTAACGAGCTTAAAGAAAGATTGAAAAACATCAAGCTCGTTGCTTGTGATATTGATGGGACTTTGCTTTCGTCGGACAATAAAGTTGGTGAGGGGACGATTCAACTTGTGAATGAATTGAAAAATTACGGGGTCAAATTCACACTAATTACTGGTCGCGTTCACTCTGCGTCTGTAAAATATGCCAAAATACTCGGGGTTGATGACCCGATAGTTTCACTTAACGGTGCCCTTGTCAAGTTTCCCGAAGGCGAAACGATAAAGGCATTTTATCTACCTGAGAAAAAAGTTTTAAAAGCGCTTGAACTTGCGGAGAAATTTTTCGTCAATATACTTTTTTATTCGGAGGATAAAGTCATCTACACAGCAGAAAACACGATTTTCCCATCTTATATCGGAAATCTTGAAGCCGAGACCATGGAGGTTGACTCATATTACGATTATACAGATAAAGTTTTGCGTGTTGTTTTAAGCTCCGATAGGAATTACATTCTTTACAGAGTTGCGCACAAACTTGAACCACCATTTTTTTCAAATATATCAACTTCAATTTATCCATCTCTTAAATACGATCGGCTGACTTATCTTGAGGTCAAGCGAAGGGGAATTTCAAAAGCAACGGGTTTGAAATATGTCAGAAAATTTTTCAAATTAAAGCGGAAGGAAATCGCTGGTATTGGTGATTTTTATAATGATGTTGAATTTTTGAAAAGCGTAGGCGTTTCAGTTGCGATGAAAAATGCGGTTTCAGAAGTGAAGTTTAACGCTGACTATGTCACTACAAAAACAAATGATGAAGATGGTGTAGCAGAGTTCCTTGAGATTTTGCTTGATTCAAAGAAAAAAACAAACCCATGAGGGAATTTTTTGGCAAAATAAAAGGGATTCTTTTAAGTGCTTTAACTTTAAAGTTTCTTATTTTCCTTTTGGTCCCTTTCACCGTTGTTATAATGTTCCCATCCCCTTACGGAATTGATTATAAGTATGAGATTGGAAGCGTTTGGCTTTACGATGATGTCGTTGCTCCTTTCTCTTTCCCGATCTACAAGAGCGAGAAACAATATCAAGAGGAGATAAACAAGGTATATTCACAGGTTTATTTCATTTTTGATGTGGACACAACGGTGGTTGAAAGGCAAAAAAAGGAATTTGAAGCGTTTATAACTGATTTAAAATCATATCTTGACATAAAAAAATTTAAACATGCGACCGCCCGCGATTCGGTAGAAATTGAAAGGTTAAGGGTGAAACTATTGAACAAAATTTCGGCGGACGAAATTGAAAGGATTGAGTATTTGAATAGAGTTGGATATTTTGATGTTGGTAAGTTTAAAATAACGGGGGAGACATATCTGTCCTTGATTTATTCCTCTGCTGGGGTTATCTCAATACCGAGGACATCTTTGAAAAGGAACGAGATTGTCCTGAGAAAGGGAAGGTTTGAGGAGATTTACAGGCAGGGGAAGTTTTACGATTTAGGCGAATGCCTTGAAGTGGCGAGGGAGTTATCAAAGAGAAATTTTGGGGAAGTTGCTTCGGTTGACACGGGTGCTTTTGATTTGATCTCGAAAATTCTTTTTTCCTTTGTAAAGCCCAATTTAATTTTCAATCAAGGGGAAACAGAGGAACTTTTGGAGCGGGAAAAAGGAAAAATTTTAAAGACGATTGGAATCGTTAGGGAAAACGAGAAGATAATTTCAAGACATGAAATTGTTACGCCAGAGGCATATTTAAAACTTGAGTCATTGAAAAAAGCGCAAAAAGAGCGTGGTATCGGCGCTGGTAAAATTCTTAAAGACCTCGGTTTGTTCATTTTCACAGGAAGTGTGCTCGCCATATTTTGGCTTTATCTTTATATGTATCGGAAAAAAATTTATTTTGACAATAAACTTCTGCTGTTGATAGATGCGATTTTCTTGTTTCAGATTTTAATCGCGTTTCTGATCACAAGGATAAAAATTGGGCATGAAATAAATTATCTGGCTCTTGTCCCCTCATCGTCAATGTTGTTGACGATAATTTTTGATTCAAGGGTTGCTTTTTGGGGTACGGTTGCGATTTCACTTATAGTTGGCTCCGTTGTCGGTTACAATTATGATGTGACAAGTGCTTCTCTTATAGCCGGAACAATTGCGATTTATTCCGTCAGGAACATTGGGAATAGGATGCAAATTTTTAGGAGTTTCATATTTATACTCATCGCTTATGTTTTCGTGATCGCTGGTTTTTCGCTCCAAAAATATGAAAGTTTTAGCAACATTCTTGCGAAGTTTGGTTTTGCTGGGGCAAATGCATTGCTTTCGCCAATCATAACTTATGGTTTATTGATTTTTTTTGAGAGGATATTTGGAATAATGACTGAAATCACCCTTCTTGAGCTTTCCGATTTTAACCATCCTCTTTTGCGGGAGCTTTCGGCAAGAGCTCCTGGAACATTTCATCACAGCATTGCAGTTGCAACTCTCGCAGAAGCTGCAGCTAAGGCAATAGGTGCAAATCCCATCCTTGCAAGGGTTGGGGCTTATTATCACGACATTGGGAAAATTTTGAATCCCGAGTTCTTCGTTGAAAATCAAATGGAATCAGAAAAACTTCACACTTCTATAACCCCGGAGCAAAGCGTTCAAATAATAATATCCCATGTTGAAGATGGGCAAGAACTCGCTAAAAAATATAAGCTTCCGTCGGAGATAATAAAGTTCATCCCTATGCATCACGGAACGACACTCGTTGCTTATTTTTATGGCAAAGCGTTGAAGAGAAGGGAACTCAAAAATGTTGAGATCAAGGAGTCGGACTTCAGATACAAGGGACCGAAGCCAGATTCAAAAGAAACCGCTATCGTTATGCTTGCTGATTCGGTTGAAGCAGCAACCCGCTCGCTTGATGAGAAAACACCGGAAAGTATAGAGAAGATCGTTGATGCAATTTTTGAAAACCGAATTGAGGATGGTCAGCTTGATGAGTCAAATTTAACTTTGAAAGATATTGAAGAGATAAA
>JAPYWO010000276.1 GCA_028276305.1 Candidatus Thermokryptus sp. | reverse complement strand
CTCCTTGAATAGAGTAAGTTTAAACTGTCAGGGTTGATGTAGAAGAAATATTCTCTAACTTGTGCAGTTGCGATTGAAACTGCAAATAGCATCAAGAATAAGTTTTTAAGTTTCATCTTTTATCCCCCCTGATTTTAATTTAAATTTCTTCCTCTTCAAAAAATAAGTTGACTTAATTGTGCTTTCAAATTCAATTGGCAGAAAAATCACGATCGCAAAAATTAGAATCAACGAAATGTAAAGCACTACCGACTTCGGATTCATCTTCTTAAAAGAGTTTTGATTTTCCCTTTGGTTCTATAAACCCTCCATTTTTCGGAGTTGAAAACAAGTTCAAGCCCTTCTTTGCCCTTATGAAATATGTTTTCATTTTTCACATTTATTATATCCCGGGAGCCCTCAAACTTATCTGGATTGTAGACAACTATATAATCTGCATAGACCTCTGGGGTTTGAACGACGGAGTAAAATTCGTATTGATATGGAAGTATGAAATTTTTCGGATTCCCGTGAAATACAACCACTGGATAGCCGTTTGAATCATCTATTATGATTGTTTCATCAGGTTTGGTTACTTGTCTTAAGAATTGGGCGCATTCAATGTCTTCCTTGAATGTTGCGTCTGTTTCTCCATCAATTAGCGCTCTGACGAATAGTTTTTCCTCAGGATAAGTTGAAGTGTATAACTTTTTAAAACCGCCATATATTGAGAAAAAGAACAAGATGATATAAACTGAGATTGCCAAGTTGTGATTTTTAAGCACATCGTCTGAAACTGCATACATCAATCCGACAAATGAGAGCAAAATGAAAGGCGCAAAGAAATCAACCGTCATCAAAGATAGACCGAAATATGATGAGATTATCAACCCGGTGACAGGAGCAAGCAAAGTGAAAAAGTAAAATGGCTTTTTTCTTAGAATGAAAAGAACATAAAAAAACATAGGTGAGAGGAGAAGTATGTTTTTTGATACTTCAATGATGCCCTTGAGTAAATCGGCTTTTAGTTCAAGTAGATATGGATTTAGAAGCGCATATGTTTTCAATGTTCTGAAGTATGCGTATGGGCTTTCAAGGAAATTAAATGGGTTTGATGTGAAAATCCAATTGAGGTAAACCCAGGACAAAAACGATAATGTCGGGGGGACAAATAGCATAAGATAGAGGGCGAGCGTTTTTCGTAGAAATGTTTTTCTATAAGTTGGTAGTTCTTTCAATAGTTTGAAGAACTCCGAAAATTTCGTCTCGCGCCCAATTGTCGTTTCAATTGATAAGACCATCGTTGTGAAAAGTAGCGCTGGTAAGGTAAAAATTATCTCGTATCTTATTAAGACAGTTAAGCCAAGCAAGACCCCGGAGAGGGCGAGATAAAAGCTTATAGGTTTTGAATAATGTTCAAAAATTAAAATGTAAAATGCGACGATTGATGTTAAATAAAGGTGAATGCTACTGCCTGATGAGCCAGCATAAAGTAGTATTGGGTTCAAGGTGATTGATATAAAAAATAGCACAAAAAATATCGGCTTGAGTTGTTTTTTGAGAAGCCGATATATGACGAAAATTGTAAGTACGGACATCCCAAGAGCTGAGGCGAGAAATGGTGAAGCAAGCGATGCAAATGGGATGAATGGAAAAAGTACATAAAAAGGCAAAGGTGGATAAATTAACCCGGTGTTTTCAAGTCGTGGTGGATTTCCCTTAAGTGCAAGTAGTCCTTTCTCTATCAGGAAAATGCCCTCTGGGTGGCGATATCCATTTGATGAGACGAAAAGTCCAATCAACAGGTAAAAGTAAAAAACAAACGATCCAATAATTGCAAGTTTAATGTATTTCATTTCGGTTTGTGTTCTATTTTTAAAAATTCACTTATCCCGTGTTCCGTTTTTTCCCAATAAAATGGGTTTGAGATCAACTGCCAGAGCGCCTTGTAAGCTGCGATTGAGTGAAGTATCCAATATAGAGGGTTTAAGAGAGCAAAAGGCAGAAGCGTATATAATTTACGCCTGAAGACGGACATCATATTCATATAAATTACGATGCCATTTCCAAACAAAAGGTTAAAAATTGAAATGTACATCACCCAATCCGGGAAAAATTCTTTTATTATCTCGGATTTCGTCAAAAGCCAGATTATAAAAACAGCCCAAAGTATCGGATTGGTGAGGAATGTAAAAGGCGTTCCGCCGATGAAGAGCTGAAGCCCGAGGAATCCTTTTAACCCGGCTTTTCTGATGAATTCAATCGGGTGTCTCATATGGACGAGGTAACTTTGCATGTAGCCCTTTATCCAGCGGGAGCGCTGTCTTATCCAGTTTTTTATTGCCTTGTTTGCCTCTTCATAAGTTGTGGATGTGAGGATTGCGACTTTGTAACCCTTCGCGTAAGCCCTTAAACCGAGGTCTGCGTCTTCGGTGACATTAAAAGGGTCCCAGCCGGCAAGTTCTTCAAGTTTATCTTTTTTGAAATGATTACTCGTCCCACCAAGCGGAATCGGTAGTCCGAGGCGGTCAAGCCCGGGAAGCATATAATCAAACCAATATGAATATTCAAGCGTGAACATCCTTGTAAGCAAGTTCTCCTCAGCGTTGTAATAGTTAAGTGCACATTGGACGCAGATGTAATCGTCGGGTAATTTCTTAAACAAAGCGACGACTTTTTTAAGTTGATCAACTTCCGGTATGTCCTCTGCATCATATATCGTAAGGTACTTGCCCCTTGCGAAGAGAAGACCGTAATCACAAGCTTTCGGCTTCGTTTTTGGCTCCCCGTATGGGACAACGAGAGGTTCAAATATCGCTGGAAAATCAATTTCCCTTATAGCATTTATCGTCTCAAAGTCATCTTCCTCAAGTAAAAGTTTTACATCAAGCTTGAACCTCGGATAATCAAGTCGTGAGATGTTCTCAACGAGTTTCTTTATGACCTTCGGCTCCCTATAAACTGGAAGAAGAATCGTATATACCGGGAGTTCATCATCGGTGAGCTTTTTTAATTCTTCCTCAGTCACGGTTTCCTGAAATTCATATCTTGAGCCGACAATTGTCAATGTGAATTTAAAAAGTATCGTCAACAGGTAAATAAACCCAATGATTATGTTGATAAGTATAATTGCTTGAGTTGGGTTAAAGGAAAAGAAGGCGAGATAAGCGGTTATAAGTGCGAGTATAACCGCTATTTGTCGTGGTGTAAAT
>JAPYWO010000275.1 GCA_028276305.1 Candidatus Thermokryptus sp. | reverse complement strand
ATCTTCGGTGGATTTATCGCATCGTACTTCAAATTCCTTGGCCAGGGGTCGGGGCTTTCCTTCGGGAGAAGATTCCCAGGGATTTCAATATCATAGTAGATTTCAAATGTATGCCCCGATGGAATTGTAAATCTAATTGCCTTCCCTCGCTTGTAATCCTCCGGAATGACCTGATAAGGAACCTCATATTGTTTGAGCTTTTTCTCAAAGTAATCAACATCCTCAGGGTCAACCGTTCTAAATCCAGCCCTCACAAGTCCAGCTGAATCTGACTCAGTTAAAATCACAGAATAAGCAAGCTGGTCATCCCATGTCTTCAAATACGCTTGCTTACCGAGTTTTTCAACTTGGATCAAGCCGAGGACATTTGTGTAGAAATCAAGGGCATCGTCAAGGTTTAGAACCTTGACTTCAACATAGCCGAGACGAGATATTCTGAACGGCATAGCTTACCTCCCTAATTTTGTTTTTGGTTTAAAGCGCTGTTTTTGTCCCGAAAATGAGATTAAAATATCTCCTGTAATCAAACTCCTCTTCAAGCGGTGAGCCGTCAATTAAAGATATTTCAACATCTTCAAGTGGAATAGCTCTACAAGAAAGACAAAATCCATTTTCCTTTTCCTCATCCGATAACTTATTTTTTGAAACAAGCCCGAAATCAACTCTCCCTTTAACTTTTATTTTACAAATCCCACAACCACCTCTTGTGCAACCATGTGGAAGTTTTACATTGTTTCTCAAAGCTGCGCTTAATATCGTCTCACCCTCTCTGCAAGTGAATGTAATATCGTTTGGAACCAGGCGAATTTTGAAAACACCGTTTAACATAAAACTTTTCAACTTTGATTTTCAATGATTGAAATCGCATATTTTGCAATTTCTTCGTCTTGCTGTGATGTAGCCCCACTTACTCCAATACCTCCGATTATATCACCGTTAAATTTTATCGGCAATCCACCCGCAAATATCACAAGCCGAGATGTGTGAACTATACCGTGTAAAAGTGCTGGCTCATCCTTTATCATCTTGTACCATTCCCCAGTTGGAACACCAAACGCAACTGAAGTATATGCCTTGTTCAATGATATTTCAATGCTCAATATCGGAGCGCCAGTCATTCGCCTGAACTCAAGAAGATTTCCTCCATCATCAACGACGGCAATGCAAACTCTAACTCCAAGCTCTTTTGCCTTTTCCTCTGCTTTATTTACGATTTCCCTTGCTATTTCAGAAGTTAACACATATTTTTGCTTTATTCCTTCCATTAATCCCTCGCCAAAAAATTTTTTACAAGCTCATTGAATTCATCTTTTTTCTCTATCATTATCCAATGCCCAGTATCACCAAAAATGTGAAGTTCTGCTTTGGGCAATTTCTCAAAAATTCTCACGCTTATTTGCCATGGTATGACTTTGTCAAGTTTTCCATGCAAAACGAGAACGGGGATGTTTATCATCCCGAGTTTATCTTCAACATCCATTTCATCAAGATGCTTTTGATACGGCGGATAGAACATCTTCTCGTATGTCTCCTGAAACCCCGGTTGGATAGACGCGGAATATCTCAATCTCACAAGCTCATCCCCAACAAGTTCGGGGTTGCTTGAAAGATACCATATCACCTTTCTCATATTTTCAATGCTCGGTTTATATCCCCATATAAATTCAAGCCCCTCGGTTATCGGGAACTTCACCCCAACGCTTCCCATTATGACAATTTTCCTTATCCTATCCTGAATTTCAAGCGCAAGAGCTAAAGCCAAGGCACCGCCCATTGAATTACCTACAATGTTAAGTTCTTTAAGGTCAAAGTGTTCTACAAAGTCAACCAAATGTTTAACCCTGCTCTTATGCGTGTATTCAAAATTTTCGGGTCTTTCAGTGTATCCGAAGCCAACCACATCCGGGGCAAATACCTCAAATCCATTTTCAATGAAATAAGGCAATGTCAACCTCCAATTTGCCCAAGCTGAAACACCCGGACCACTTCCGTGAATGAATAGAACAGGTTTCCCTTTTCCACCCCTATGAAAATGGGTCCTTAAACCGCCGATTATTTCATATTCGCCAACCTCAAGTTCTTTTATCTCGCTTAAATCAAGCATAGAACCCTTTTTTAAATTTTTGAAACTATACCAACTTTTGAACCGCCGGTAACTCTATCTTTCTCTGTGAAAAATCTTTCAACATAAATATCCTCCGAAAACAACCTTCCTCGCATCAATGTCTTAACACATGCGTCAACCATTGGCGGTGGTCCAGAGATATATGCTTTAAATCCCTCAAACTTTTGAAATTTTCGCGCAAGAACTTCATGAACGAAACCAATTTCACCGCTCCAGCCCTCTTCTTGATTGTCAACCGATGGGATGTAGTGGAAATTTTTATATTCCGCTTCTATGCCTTTGAAAAATTCAAAATCATAAATATGGGACTTTGACCTTGAGCCGTGAAATAGATACATCTCTTGCTTTAGTCCAGACCTCAAAGCATCAATTATCATTGATTTGATCGGGGCAAGCCCAGTCCCGCCAGCGAGGAAAAGAATCGGGCTTTCATAATTTTTCCTCAAGAAAAATCTACCGAACGGTCCCGAGAACTTAACAAGTTCCCCTTCGTTCAAATCTTCAAACACATATTTTGAAGCAAGCCCGCCGGGCACCCTCCGTATTTGAAGTTCAATTTCTGAGTTCCCATCAACTTCCGGTGCAGAGGCGATTGAAAAAGCCCTATTTTGCCCCGACCCCGGAATATCAAGCTGGATATATTGCCCGGCGAGAAAATTTATCCTATCACCTTCAATTGAAACTATCAAACGCCTTGTGTCAACCGCGCAATCTTCAATTTTTGTCACCCTCCCAATAAAATCTTTAACTGGATAAAACTCAACTCCCTCTTCCACTTCAACATCCGCCTCAATTACAAGGTCGGTTTTTGGCTTTGCGGTGCACAAAAGGACATATCCTTGTTCCCTTTCAAAGTCCATGAGTGCAAAATTTGACGCAAGCCCATAATCAACCTCTCCCTCTACTATCCTTGATTTACAAGTTGCGCAGGTGCCGTGCGTACAAGCATGTGGAACCCATATGCCATTTCTCAAGCAAGCATCAAGTATTGTCTGCGCTTCATCAACATTTAGTTCAACACCAAGCGGTTCTATCTTAACTTTGTATTTCATCTCAAGAAAGATTTTTATTTTACGCTGGTTTGAATTT
>JAPYWO010000274.1 GCA_028276305.1 Candidatus Thermokryptus sp. | reverse complement strand
TTAAGTTCAAGGTGATTGATAAATTTACAAACAACGGGAAACAGTTTTACAAGGTCAGAGTAGATATTGATTCGTATTCTGTTCCATTTGTTGATATACACGCAAAATTTGAAGCGGTTTTTGATTCAAGATTCATAGCGCATAGTTATTGGAGCGAGCAGAGGGAGAAGAAGTATTATCAAAGCGTGAAATACAGGTTAATTGAAAATTTGCCAGGGTATGTTGTTGAGAAGAATTATCATAACCTTGAATACAACACACGCGGGAATAAGATTGACACGGTTAAAATTACAACCCTGTATTGCGATGGTCCTTCACTTTTTTATTATGCACGATCAAACGCGCACATCAAAAAAACAGTACTTTTGCCGACTTTCATTGAAGGGATAAAAGGCATAACCTTGATAAACTTCGGGAAGAAAAAGACACGGGTAAAAATTGACGCATTTGACAGCCCGATTGAAACATATGAGATTGATGGAAAGGCAAATTACATTGGATTCTTTGGCTTGACAGGTGACTTTACGGGATGGATAAGCTCTGATGAAATGGCGATACCTTTAAAAGGCAAATTAAAACTCTTTATCGGAAATATAATCGTTGAACTTAAAAGTTGGAAGAAAGGACAAAACCTGATAAATTTGAAATAAATCAATGGAGGTGAAAAATGAAAATTTTGCCATATAGAGGCAAGTTTCCAGAAATTGATGAATCGGTTTTCATAGCTGAAGGGGCTATAGTCATTGGCGATGTCGTCATAGGTAGGGGCTCAAACATTTGGTTCAATGCGGTGATAAGAGGTGATGTTAACTATATAAGGATCGGTGAAAGGACAAACATACAAGATGGATGCATACTTCATGTAACCACGGAGAAATATCCACTTATCGTCGGAAACGATGTAACAGTTGGGCATGGCGCAATTTTACATGGGGCGATCATACGCGACAAATGTTTAATTGGAATGGGGGCAGTAGTACTTGATGGGGCTGAGGTTCAATCTTATTCGCTAATTGCTGCTGGTTCGCTTGTAAGGCAGGGCTTTGTCGTCCCGGAGGGAACACTTGTGGCTGGCGTTCCAGCTAAAGTGGTCCGCGAATTAACCGAAGAAGAAAAGAAAGCAATTGAAGAATCAGCTATTCATTATGTTGAACTTTCAAGGGAATATAAGAATTTAAAGGGGGTCAGTTATGAAATTAAAAATTTGGGGCTGTAGGGGTTCAATCCCTACGCCAGGAAAGGACACGGTCCGTTACGGGGGGAACACTCCCTGCGTTGAATTGAAACTTGACGACAACAATTTGATAATTCTTGACTCTGGAACAGGGATTAGAAATCTGGGCAATTATCTCATGCGCAAGGGTGAGTCAATCCGTGCCTATATAATGATAACTCATCCGCACTGGGACCACATTCAAGGGTTCCCGTTCTTTAAACCAATTTTTATCTCAGGAAACGAATTCACAATTGTCGGCTCAGGTGCAAGGACAAAGACCCTTGAGCAAATCGTCGCTGATCAAATGGATAGGGTTTATTTTCCAGTCAGATTGAGCGAACTTAAAGCAAGCATAAAGTTCCTTCAAGTCGGTGAGGAAGAATTCAAAATTTACGATGCAACCGTTCAAACGATTTATGTCAATCATCCCGGCTTTACGCTTGGTTATAGAATTACATTTAACAACAAAAGCATCGTTTACATAAGTGATAATGAACCATTTGACAGGGAGATAACGCCGTATCTTTTCAACTGGGAAAAGGAAGTCATAGAAAGATTTGACAGTGTCCCGGGTGACCCGAACCAGAGAATTTTTGACTTTGTAAGAGGCGCAGATCTTTTAATCCACGATACGACATACACACCGGAAGAATACATTGAAAAGGTCGGCTGGGGACATTCCCATTACCTTTTCACGCTCAGAGTTGCGCACGAAGGTCAAGTCAAACGCCTATTGTTATTTCATCACGACCACATGCACACCGATAATATGATTGATGAAATTTTTGAGCATTGCAAAAATGAAGTCAAAAAGAGAAAATACAAGTTCAATCTGATGGTTGCCTCAGAAGGTATGGAAATAGAAATTTAATTTGGTTAATTTCACCTGCTTTTATAAATTGACTTGGAAAAGATGAAAAAAATCCCAACAAAACCAGCGATGAAGAACATCGCTATACTTGGCTCAACTGGGTCAATTGGAAGGAACGCAATTGATGTAATTTTAAATTTCCCAGATAAATTTAAAGTTACATATCTTGCCGTAAACAAAAACATAGAGCTTCTCTTTGAGCAGGTAAAACTACTCAAACCGAAAGGTGTTGCGATCTATGACAAGAAAAGAGCTGAAGAATTTTCAAAACTTGTAAATGGTCAAGTTGAGGTCTTATCTGGAGAGGAGGGACTTCTTGAAATAGTTAGCAGGGATGATGTTGACATTGTTTTAAATTCGCTCGTCGGTTTTTCTGGGCTTAAACCAACTATAAGAGCCATTGAAAGCAAAAAAAGAATTGCACTTGCAAATAAAGAGACACTTGTTGTGGCTGGTGAAATAATAAAGAAACTCATTAATGAGAACGATGTCCAGCTTATCCCGGTAGATAGTGAACACAACGCCATCTTTCAATGTCTCGTTGGTGAAAGAATCTCAAATGTTAACAAGCTAATACTCACCGCCTCTGGCGGTCCATTCTTAAACAAAGACAAATCTGAACTTGAAAATGTGAGCGTTGAGGAAGCCTTAAAGCATCCAAACTGGAAGATGGGAAACAAAATAACGATTGACTCTGCGACATTGATGAACAAGGGTCTTGAAGTAATTGAGGCGCACTGGCTTTTTGGATTACCCGTTGAAAAAATTAAAGTCGTGATTCACCCGCAATCAATAATACATTCAATGGTTGAATTCGTTGATGGCTCAATAAAAGCACAACTTGGCGTTCCGGATATGAAAATCCCGATACAATACGCTTTAACTTATCCCGATAGGGTCAAAGCAAGTTATGGTGAACTTGATTTCACTAAAATTGGACAATTTACTTTTCTTGAGCCCGACCTTGAGAAATTTGAATGTTTAAAGATCGCTTACGAAGTGGCAAAACTCGGTGGGACTTATCCAACTGTCTTGAACGCTGCGAATGAAATCGCTGTTGATTTATTCTTGAACAGAAAAATAAAGTTCACTGAAATACCAAAGATCATAAAAAAATCGCTTGATGCACATAAACCCA
>JAPYWO010000273.1 GCA_028276305.1 Candidatus Thermokryptus sp. | reverse complement strand
GGGGGTTTATCCGATAATTAGAATTGAAAACTCAACCGGGGCAAGGAAGCCCCGGGAAAATGTCAAACAAAAAACAAGGAGGTAAATAGCCATGGCATTCTCACAGGGCACACGCATCAACACCAACATCGCAGCGATGAACGCCTACAATGCCTTGAACGACATCAATCGTGAACTTGGCGTTCATCAGCTCAGGCTTGCCACAGGCAAGCGAGTCAATTCCGTCTCCGACGACCCATCTGGTTACACGATTGCGAAGAAGTTGCAAGCAAGGTCAAGGGGTCTTGCCCAAGCGATAAACAATGTCGGAGACGCGAAGAATGTCCTTTCAATCGCAGAGGGAGGTCTGCAGAAGATCAATGACCTTCTCGTTTCAATTAAAGAGCAGGTGACAAGAGCTGTAAACGGTGGGTTGAGCGATGACGAATTGCAAGCAATCGCAACGCAAATCAATGATTATATGTCTGAAATTGATGACATCGTGAAGCAGACGAAATTCAACGGTATGCAGTTGCTCCGTGGAGCTGGCGGTGGCGATTGGGCAACAGGAAGGGACTTCCAAGTTGGAAGCGACGCCGGCGATACCCTTACGGTTAAATTTGATATAACCGTTGATAGCTCTCTTGTCAAGGGTAGTGCTGTAACGACATCTGATCTTGTTTCAAGCTTCATCACGACCGTTGACACCGCAATAAAGACAGTCACTGAACAACTTCAGTATGTTGGTTCTCTTATCAATCGCCTTGATGTCAAGGAAGCGAACCTCATCGTTGGCATGACAAACACGGAAGCAGCAGCGAGCAGAATCTTTGATGCTGATATCGCCAAAGAACAGGTTGAAGTCGCCAAACTTATGATACTACAGCAGACGGCAACAGCTCAGCTTGCACAAGCCAATGCTTCACCGCAAGGTGTGCTTGCTTTGTTCAGATAATTTATGATGACGCCAAGAGATAGATGAGCAGGTTAAGGGGGTTGCCGATTTAGGCAACCCCCATTGTGTTTAAAAAAATCCGATAGCGAAATGAACAACAAAAATAATTACATAGAAACCGAAATCCTCAACCTCTCACCAGTTGAGCTCATACTCAAAATTTATGATGTTGCAATCGTAAGCTGTAGGAAGAAAGATGCGGAAAAAGCAAACAAAGCCATAACTGAACTTATAGCATCGCTTGACTTTGATTATAAAGAGATTTCAATTCCGCTTTTTAAACTATATCAATACTGCCAGTATGAGATAAGGAAGGGAAATTTTGAAAATGCGCTTGAAATTTTGAAGGAGTTAAGGGAGACCTGGGCAAAAGCTTTCAATTTAAAGTGAGGTGCAGGAGATGTCATTTTTCTTTAACACAAATAACAATATCAACCCAATTGATAATTTAATCCAATTGTTCAAGCAATCGGAGACAAGCAAACTTGTTAAGCCGGTTGAGGCACAAAAAAGTTCAATTCAAACGAAGAACTCAACGCTTTTGGATTTGAAATTAAAGTTAAGCGCACTTTATCAAGTTGCGAAGGATTTGTCGGCAGTTGGCGTTAATTCAAAGTTTCAGGTCAAATCTGCGGTCGTTTCTAATTCGGATGTTTTAAACGCTACAGCCCAGTCAAGCGCCATTGTATCAAATCACACGATTTTCGTCCAACAACTTGCGAAAGAAGATACTATACTTTCTTCAAGCTTTTCTATCAGCGGGAATGAAATTTTAAGCGCCACTGGAGAAGGTATCAAGACGATAAGATTAATTATCAATGGTGTTTCAACCGATGTAAATGTATCAATTTCGGCTGGGGACACGAACAATACGATTTTAAATAAGATCGCAAGCGCTATAAACTCAACAGTTGGAGATGTAAGCGCAACCGTTGTTAATCCAACTTCATCAACGGCACGACTTGTCATAAAAAGCAAAAACACAGGTAGTCAATATGCAATTTCTATGTCGGATGTCTACGGGAATTTACTTGCAAGCATCGGTCTTGATTCAAACACTCTTTCAAATCGTCTTTCTTCAACTGAAACGAACGGCGGATATCTTTATGCGGATGCGAATTTGCTTGACGCTAAAATTATCGTAGATGGCATCAACATAACGAGAAGTTCAAACAAAATAAGCGATGTCATCCCGGGTGTAACTATTGAACTGAGAAAGGCACAAAGCCCCGGCGATACGCCTGTTTCTGTGACAATTCAAACCGATATTTCACAGGTCAAAGGAACAGTTGAAAGTTTTATAAAAGCGTATAACGATTTGATAAAATTTATAAACGACAAAACAAAGACAACTACGGAAGGAAATAGGGCTACTTTCAGCGGTGATCAAATGCTTATGAAGCTGAAAATGGAGTTGCGTTTAAGAATAAGTTCAGGCGTTTCATCAGCTAATCCATCTTTTTTAAGTGATGTTGGAATTAAAATTAACCCAGACGGGACGCTTGTTATCTTTGATGTGTCAAAACTTGAAAAGACAATCGCTGATGATGTATCAAAGATAGAATCGCTTTTTAATTCAAGCGATGGAATTGCAGTTAGGTTGAAGGACTTCGTCAATCCATTTGTTCAGGTTGGTGGTGTGATTGATAAAAGGATTGATTTTGGTAAAGAGCAGATAAAACGGCTTGAAGAAAGGATAAAGTCATTGAACGAGTTGATTGATGAGCGAGCTGAAAATCTAAGAAGACAATTTGCACAGCTTCAATCGCTTTATTTTGCTTTCACAAGACAACAAGCACTAATTCAACAAATGACATCAATCTTGCAATGATAGGTGATGTCAAAAACATAAGCGCAACTAAACCCATTCAAATTGATCAATACGATGTTAGCTCCCATAGTAGTACAGATGTGCAGTTGGTTTCTCAAAGCGAGAGAGGTTTGTCAACCGATGAGATTGAACAGATCGTAAGCGAGTTGAACAATTTCATCCAAATTTTCAACACGAAAATTGCGTTTGAAATTGATAAAGAGACGAAGAAAACCGTTTTAAAGATAATTGATGCGCAAAGTAACGAGATAATTCGTCAGATACCACCGGAGGAATTGCTTGCAATTTCAAAAAGGATAAGTGAACTACTTGGTTTGATAATCAATGCAAGAGTTTGAGTCAAATAAGGAATTGATTCAGGCAATTTTTGAGGGCTTGAGGGAGATTTTAAAAATGACGCTTTTGATTCGGGAGCTTATCCTTGATGAGGAGTTTGAGGGTTTGCCTGAACTTCTTTTTCGCAGG